>NZ_JAXBVE010000020.1:0-85503 GCF_035181445.1 Photorhabdus africana | reverse complement strand
CAGTAGCTCTTTCACTTTGTTAAAGGCATCGAAATAGCCTCTGGCAGCCATCGCATCCTTCTGTTCCTTGTCCCTTTGGATGGTATCCGGCGACCAGTCACCTTTAGACAGGCGTTCGATTAATTCTGGTGTAACCTTGTAACCCTCGATGGATAGTGAGTTGTAGGCATCGCTTATGTAGAGATTGCTCATCATGGCGTGTGTTTCTTCGATTGAGCGCTCAAAGAAGTCAAAAGGTGGTGGAAAGTCATCAAATGCCTCGATGACTTCTTGTCTCATCTCCTGCCACAGGAGCCTCACACGAACTGCGCTTGGGGATTCTCCCCGACTACCACCTACTATTATCGGAATATGGTCAAATGGGTTAACCTGCTTAATACCTTCAAAACCGGCTCCCTCCATGATGGTTTGTAGTTTCCGGCTTTCGGCTCTCATCTTTAGCTGCTCGTAGGCGCCAATTAATCTATTTCCTGAGGCAACATTCTTGGTTGTCAGTACTGCCTCTGAAAGCAGACTCAGATCAGCATTCCGGAGTGCTAGCTGAATGCTTATAGGATTGGCCCTGAAGGTTTGTGGGCCAGTTTCAACGAGTGCGCTTTCCAACGAATGAACATTTATACCGTTTACTTTGACAGTCTTACAGGGAATTTTTCCCTTGATGATCACCATACTCATGTTGTTAGGTAAGTTAAGTGTGCGAGGTGTCGTGTCTGAGGTGTAGACGATTATTTGGTTTGGTAGGGCATTGTTTGCTGTATGTAAGTCAAGAGAGGATTCAGGACTTAGCCAGTATTCATCCCCGAAGAGGCTTTCAACGTATTGCCCAACGAAAGACCAGATGGATTCATACCAAAGTACTGAGTCGCCAGCTTTTTCAGTCGTGAGGTCTGCATCCAGCAGATACCATCCCCTAATAATTTGCTTGAAATAGCCTTTCTTGATCAGAAGCGTGCGTTGCTTATCAGTGATTGACTTGGCATTAAGTACGTTGCCCACGGCCGCATCACTTGCAGCCCTTAGCGCTTCTGCTAACTTTTCGTTGCCAGTTTTTGCCATGTTTTTTTCCAACAGATGTTCAAGCATTAGCTGATACGGGAGTGTAATACTAGCTTTTATGCACTTGCATTTCTAGCTTTTACGCACTTGTATTATTAGCTGTTACACTCAAATACAGTGAGTTTAAGTCCTACCAACTGATTGTTGATGGTCAACATGCGGTAAAGGTCAAACCAAAGAATCTGAAATGTCCTATAGAGGGTATTTTTAATAGTGATAGTGGCATTGTGCTATTAATAATTCATCATTCTCAACAGAGTATACTAACCTCTGTTCCTCAGTAATACGCCTTGACCAGAACCCGGTAAAATAGTGTTTAAGCGGTTCAGGTTTACCAATACCTGTAAATGGCTGTCTTTTTATATCTTTGATTAAGTTGTTAATACGCTTCAATATTGCTCGGTCAGTTTGTTGCCAATATAGATAATCTTCCCAGGCGTTATCTGAAAAAGTTACTTTCATCAGTCTAGATCCAATTCCTTGACTTTCCCTTTCCCGGCTCTTAACTGAGAGATAGATTCCATAAGACGGTTCGCGTTGGTTGGTGATCTCATCAAATAAGCTGTTTCTTGCAAAGATTCGAAATCAGCTAATGACATGAGTACGCAACTTTCGCCATTTTTACGAGTGATAATCACTGGGCTACAATCGTTCACGACATTTATCATCGTCTTAGAAAAATTTTGTCTTGCTTCTGAGTAAGTTAACACTTTCATTTATCCCACCTATGTCAAGAAATAATCTGAAAAATACAACAAAATATCCATTAATCGTACAGCATATTGTACGATTGTTTTTGTATCTTGCAAGCTTCTAAGTTTGTAATTTGTGGTAGCCAAGCTATAGCGGTCACGATGATCAGATTGAACGGGATGTAATATGTACAATTGTGACAAGTACAATTATAGACATAAACACCTTATAGTGATGACATTTGGCTATAGTTGAACATGACAAATGACGGTTAAGGAGGTTTTATGTGAGCTTATACCCCCTTTGCTCAACCCATTGATAAACGCTTTACAAAGTAATAAGACACGAGGGAGAAAACCCGATTTTGTTCTGGAAAAATCATTCTCTCACTTAACCTATTCTTTCTATATTAATGCCCAGTCAAACATGAATCGGGCATTTTTTTAACGTCAGGACAGATGAATGAAATAATGGTGGAGCCATATTTTCCTATATTCAATATCTTAAATAAAGCTTAATCGTTGAGCCGGGATATCTATTTTTTTCGAAATGATCATATCCTGTGATCACTGCTTTAATGTTGATAACAATATGTTATTTCGTTCTTTTTATCATGAAGAGGCTAAAAGATTGGTATTGTTCAAGCAATGAGATGTTCAACCTAACCATTGTATCCGTCGAGTACGGTTTTAATTTCTATTAAACTAAGGGATTGTTTATAGGAAAATCATCAAATAAGAATGCGAGATATCTCTTTACCGGGAATTATTTTGCTGATGACAATGACATTGAGGCTATTGGATTTGGGGGCTACATTTATGCCTACGGAGGAAATGACCATATTACGCTGGGGCAGAGTCTATACTGGCACAGGTAATGACGCGATAGTCGGCGCTGCGGGTAGCGTTACTATGGATCATACCGGCCATCACGGTGATTTGGACTTTACCGGTGGTGAAGGGGATGATCTGGGTGTTCTACTGGGATGTCTCCGACAGTCGGTGATAATGGTTTTATTGAGGGGCTGGAGAGTTGGCTATTACAACGGCGTGGACCGATGTCACAATTCGAAAGGGGATTAAATTCATGATAATTAAGTGGCTCAAGATAAGTGAGCCACTTTTATCGCTAATTAACCGGTTTCCTACATTAATTCCGTATTAGTATTAAGAAAACGATGAATTGACTTTAACACTGCGTCTGGTTTTTCTGCGTGAACCCAGTGATCGCAACCGGCGATAACCCAAGCTTTGGCTTGTGGAAATTGTCTGGTGATATCATTCCGGTACTCTTCCTGGATATAAGAGGAAAGGCCGCCACGAATAAACAGGGCAGGGCGAGGCCATGTAGGGATTTCTTGCCAGCCGCTGATCTTTTCGTACTGGTTAATTAATACCGGTAAATTGAATTTCCATTCTCCCTGATGGAATGATTTCAGTAAAAACTGAATGACACCTTCTTCCTGAATATTTTCTCGCATAATCTGAGTGGCGTCTTGACGGGATTTAACTCCAGCTTCTGTCACTTTGTTCAGTGCGGTAAAAATTTGGTCATGACGGCGAACCTGGTAGGCAACGGGGGCTATATCAATAAGAACAATTTTTTCTATCCGTTCTGGTGCTAGTGCGGTCATTGCCATCGCGATCTTACCGCCCATTGAATGACCAATAATAATGGCGGATTGAATTTGCAGATGATCCAGCAGGGAAATAACATCTTGTGCCATATCGTGGTAATCCATGTTATTTGCCCGTGGAGATAAACCGTGATTGCGTACATCGACTTGAATGACGGGATAGTATTGCTGCAAATCACGAGCTAAAACCCCAAGATTATTGAGATCACCGAATAACCCGTGGATTAATACCACAGGGGTAGAAGAGAGCGGGTTTTCCGGTATCTGCATATGGTAATTTAACGGGTTGTCTAATTTCATGATGAGAATTGTTTTCTTTCAGGTATTGATATCATGCCGTGTATATTGTTGCTTAAATTATAAAAAAGCAACCAAGCTGTACAGTTATAGTTAATAATTTCTTATAATTACATCGTTCTTAAAATGTTCATGTATCAAAAACTTGTTAATTTTTTTATGGTAATACTTAATGTATTGAAAAATAAACGTTCTTTGAGTAAATAATATTTTTAAATGGAAAGTTTTAAATAACTTGTGAGATGATTATTGGTTCAATCATCTTGGTGAGGTTATTGATTGTGTGTTTATGTGATCTGTATCTTAAAAAATTGTGTGTTAATTTTAATTTTTTGTGAAAAAATAATGAAAATTTACTTTATGTTTTATTAAATAAAAATATAAAGTTCATTTAACAAAAACTATATCGTTCTAATAAGAATAAATAGAATCTGATTTACACTATGGATTAGGGAATTAAGAAGTGAAGAAAAATTTACTAAAGAGCCTTTATTTTCAAGTTTTGCTCGCAATAACTATCGGTATACTTCTGGGGCATTTCTATCCAGAGCTTGGTACAGAAATGAAGCCATTGGGTGATGGATTTGTTAAATTAATCAAAATGGTTATTGCTCCTGTTATTTTCTGTACTGTTGTAACTGGCATTGCAGGTATGGAAAGTATGAAAGCTGTTGGTAAAACGGGCGCTATTGCACTGGTGTATTTTGAAATAGTTAGCACAATTGCTTTGATTATTGGGCTAATTGTTGTCAATGTTATGCAGCCTGGTGCAGGGATGAATATTGATCCCTCTACGTTAGATGTTAAAGCGGTATCCCTATATGCGGAGAAGGCTGCTGAACAAGGGATAATAGCATTTTTACTTGATGTTATTCCGGCCAGTGTCATCGGGGCGTTTGCCAGTGGTAATATTTTGCAGGTCTTATTATTTGCTGTGTTATTTGGTTTTGCACTTCATCGTTTAGGAGAGAAAGGGAAATCAATCTTTAATATTATTGATGGTTTTTCGCATGTTATTTTCGGTATTATCAATATGATAATGCGATTGGCGCCTTTAGGCGCTTTTGGTGCAATGGCATTTACCATCGGTAAATATGGTATTGGTACGTTGGTACAATTAGGACAATTAATAGTTTGCTTTTATATCACCTGTATTCTTTTTGTCATATTTGTTTTAGGGACAATCGCAAAAGTGACAGGGTTTAGTATATTTCGGTTTATTAATTACATTAAAGAAGAATTATTAATTGTATTGGGAACATCATCTTCTGAATCTGCATTGCCGCGTATGTTAGATAAAATGGAGAAAGCGGGATGCCAGAAATCTGTTGTTGGATTGGTGATACCGACGGGATATTCCTTTAATCTGGATGGTACTTCTATTTACCTGACAATGGCTGCGGTATTTATTGCTCAAGCAACAAATACTCATATGGATATTGTGCATCAAATAACGCTATTGGTTGTATTACTTTTATCCTCTAAAGGTGCTGCTGGTGTGACAGGTAGTGGGTTTATTGTATTAGCTGCGACAATTTCTGCTGTTGGGCATTTACCACTAGCAGGGCTGGCATTAATACTGGGAATAGATCGTTTCATGTCAGAAGCCAGAGCGTTAACGAATCTAATTGGTAATGGTGTTGCAACGATTGTGGTAGCGAAACGTTGTCGTCAGCTTGATGAAGGCAAATTAAACGAAGTGTTAAATGCCAAATAAGCAAATCTTTAGGTTTTTATCTATTCGATGATCAATTAATAAAATAATGCCGACTTTGGGTCGGCATTAATTCTAATCAATAATAGAGTACCGTGTAATTCGAAAAAGCTTACTATTTGAATGGATAGCATTTCTGTACTGTGCTGATTATCGATATATGCGATTTATTTCAGTTGAGATGTAGCGAAAGGTTTCAAAGAAACGGATAGGGTAACGAAACAGGCTGATGCCAATGTAGTCAATATTATCCCTGAGTTGGGTGTTTTGGTAGGTCAGTGTTGGAGAGTGGCCGCCAGGTAAGGCGCTTATTTTTTACATGGATAAGAGAATCAATAAGATTGTATTTAGGTTCCACTAAACAAAAACGAGCTTTCTTAGACAAGTATTGAGTTTATTTACATGATTTAATTGGAAAAATTTAAATTTATTAATCTTGGTGGAATATGCTTCTGGCGTCCCCTGCTGGAATCGAACCAGCAATTAGCCCTTAGGAGGGGCTTGTTATATCCATTTAACTAAGGGGACATAGCTTCATTATAACGGCTTTTCATTCATAATATAAGGCGTTATAAACTGTTTGCCTATTTAATGATCGCTTGAATTGAGTACCATTCAAGTTGGATTGTCAGTAATATTTACATTATTGATGATCATCGGCGAGTCATGCAACAAACTGATCTGCCGGATCTAGAAGGTTATTACTTGGAGAGATGTATGAAGTATCGTTTGGGCGGAATCGCTCTTACCGCCGCATTACTAGTGGGATGCGCTAATTCATCTGATACTGTTGAACAGGGGCGTTCAGACCCATTGGAAGGCTTTAACCGTACAATGTTCAACTTTAATTATGATGTTCTTGACCCTTATGTTTTACGTCCAGTCGCGGTAGTGTGGCGTGATTATGTGCCAATGCCTGCTCGAAATGGTTTGGGTAATTTTCTGAGTAATCTCGAAGAGCCGGCTAATATGGTAAACAGTTTCTTGCGTGGTAACCCATATCAGGGAATGAAACATTTTAACCGTTTTTTCCTGAATACCATCTTGGGTATGGGGGGGCTAATTGATGTTGCAACGATGGCAAACCCTAAATTGGCAAAAGAAGAGCCAAAACGTTTTGGGAGTACCCTGGGCTATTACAAGGTGGGGTATGGTCCTTATGTTGTATTACCGGGCTATGGCAATTTCACCCTACGTGATGAATGGGGAAACTGGGCGGATATGACTTACCCAATGCTGAGTTATCTGACTATTTGGATGTCAGCCGGCAAGTGGGCATTTGAAGGGATTGAAACCCGTGCTCGTTTACTGGATTCTGATGGTTTGTTGAAGAACTCGTCAGATCCCTATTTGATGATGCGTGAGGCTTACTTCCAGAGTCATGATTTTATGGCAATCGGCGGTAAACTGGAAGCCACGAAAAATCCAAATGCTGAAGCATTACAGGATGATTTAGATAGTATTGATGATTGATAACTCCTTATTGGGTTTTTAACCGCGTAGATAAAAAAGGATAGCAATGTCGCTATCCTTTTTTAGAGTGGCATATTATTAGAATGCGTAGTTGAAGTTCACACCATATAGCCAAGCGGTGCCTTTAGCGCTGAATTCGTATGGTACGTTAGTTGGATCAGATTTGTTATCAGATAATCTCTCTTTGACAGTGACTTTCTGACCGTGCATATACGAAACGCCTACATCAACGGAAGCGTCTTTGTTAAATGCGTAAGTTGCACCCGCACTCAGCCAGAAACGGTCTTGATCAGGGATGGAGATAGAACGGTTTTCAGCCGGAATCGGGCTGTCATCAAAGGCGATACCCGTGCGGAATGTCCAATTGTCATCGTGATAATAAGTCGTACCTAAAGCAATACGGTAGGCATCTTTGAAGCCTTCATGTTTACTAAACAGAACTGAACCATCTTTTTTGCTAGTCCCTTTCAGTTCATCGAACTCACTCCAGCCTGCATATGCCAAGCTATAGTGGATAGCCCATTTAGGCGCTACACGGTTATAACCAGAAACTTCCCAGATATCTGGCAATTTGAGATCCAATTTACCGCCAATGGTTTGACCGCCGGTAGCAGGTAAATGTACTCCCGCTCTTTCCAGATTTTTACCTACTTGAACAGGTACGTCATTCTTATAATCACCGTCTTTAAACTTAATTTTAACTTTAGAACGGTAAGTCAAGCTGTAACGGTTATTTTCATCCACTTCATACATGATACCCGCGTTCCAGCCATAACCCCAATCTTTGCCTTCTAGGTTAGCAACTTCATCTGTTGGCTTTATGGCACCTTTCAGTTTCTGCGACAGAATACCCGCATGACGGACAATTTTTGCATCCGCGTAAACAGCGTTTAACCCTAAACCAAAGCTGAAGTGATCATTCAGTTTATAAGCACCGCTTAAGTTGAAGTTCAACGTTGTCAGGTCAGTTTTACCGCCGATAGGGCCTGCTTCATAGTTATTGCTAAAATCGGTTGCCAGGCCGAAATTGGTGGTGACCGAGGTACCAACAAACCATTGATCATCGATTGGCATAATGAAATGTATGTTAGGTATCCAAGCGGTAGGCGCGATATTTTTAGCGTTGGTACTTTTGCCCGTTATTGGGGATTTACCGGTAATATCAACATCAGGGTTGATATAGACAGCACCAATGGAAAATGATGGGCGATCAAACAGCGTCATCGCTGCTGGGTTACGACTTCCTACCGTTGCGTTGTCAGCAACAACGCCTTCCCCGGAAAAGGCACGGCCCAAAGCCGAAGTAGAAAATTCATTTAACTGGAAACCAGCAGCGCCAGCATTCGATGAAATTATTGCCACTGCAACCGCTAATGCTGAACGGGTGAACAGGTTTTTCTGGTTCATAACCAAAACCCTCTTGTTTATTATTTAACTATGCCACTTATCTTAGCAAGGAGCGCAGGATTGTAGGGTCGGTTTGTCCCGATGACAAATCAGACCAGTTGTGAAGTATAGGTCTGATAACAGTTGGTGTTGCAAGGATGTTTTCAAAATATTACCAAGTTGATATCAAAAACGCGACTCAGTTAACAAAAAAATGATTTTTGATATTAATAAAAACGTTTAAAAACGATTTTTTAAGATCAAATTTCGGCAGATAAATATTTTGTAAGGGGTAGTGCGAGTTTTCCGGTAGTTGAGAGGGATAAAATATTAAAATTCATTATGAATATTTTAGTAATGAAATTATGGCTAGTGTAATAGACCAGTGTCGCAAAAAAAGCTTGAGAACATGTTCGAATAAGTATTGAAACCATTTAGCCATTAAATAAATTAAAGTTGCGCTTCCTCTCATTTTTGATTTATTCAGGTTTGCTATTTATAAACATTACGCTAACAATGATCTATCAGGTCAGACCTGTCCAGATTGGTTGAAAAGTTTTTTCAGTAATTTGATTCAGTTAACGATAATCTTTCAGGAGCCGTTATGAGTCGTCCTTTAACAAAAGTGACACAGCAAGGTGATCGTATCGCCATTGTCAGTGGGCTACGTATTCCATTTGCTAAACAGGCAACATCGTATCACGGCATACCGGCTGTGGATTTGGGTAAATCAGTTGTCAGCGAACTCGTGACTAGGAGTGGTTTACTCCCTGAAAAGATTGACCAACTGGTGTTTGGGCAAGTAGTGCAAATGCCTGAAGCGCCAAATATTGCCCGTGAGATCGTTCTCGGTACTGGGTTAAGTGTGAGTACTGATGCTTACAGTGTATCCCGTGCGTGTGCTACTAGTTTCCAGGCGATTGCCAATGTGGCTGAAAGCATTATGGCTGGCTCGGTGAATATCGGGATTGCCGGCGGAGCAGATTCCTCGTCTGTATTGCCGATTGGTGTGACTAAATCTCTGGCTCGTACTCTGGTGGATATGAATAAGGCTAAAACGCTATCGCAACGCCTTAGGCTACTTAGTCGCCTTAAATTTCGCGATTTATTGCCTGTATCTCCGGCAGTAGCGGAATATTCGACAGGTTTGCGTATG
Organism: Photorhabdus africana; assembly: GCF_035181445.1. Lineage (NCBI taxonomy): Bacteria > Pseudomonadati > Pseudomonadota > Gammaproteobacteria > Enterobacterales > Morganellaceae > Photorhabdus > Photorhabdus africana. The sequence goes on along the minus strand of NZ_JAXBVE010000020.1, from coordinate 76,092 downwards.
GGAGATACCGCCGAACAGATGGCGAAGACTTACCGTATTAGTCGAGAGGATCAGGATGCATTGGCACACCGCTCCCATATTCTGGCAGCAAAAGCTTGGGAACAGGGGTTGTTAGTTGATGAAGTCATGACAGCTCACTTCCCACCGTACCGTGAAGCATTGCTTGAAGATAATAATATTCGTAGAAATTCTGTGTTGACCTCTTATGCGAAGCTGCGTCCGGCATTTGACCGTAAGTACGGCACGGTCACTGCTGCAAATAGTACACCGCTGACGGATGGTGCAGCGGCGGTCATATTGATGCGTGAATCAGTGGCTAAGGCATTGGGAACAAAACCGCTTGGTTATCTGCGCAGCTATGCATTCTCAGCCATTGATGTCTGGCAAGATATGTTATTAGGGCCATCATACGCCACGCCAATAGCGCTTGATCGTGCAGGTATTACACTGAAAGATCTGACTTTAATCGATATGCATGAAGCTTTTGCAGCTCAGACACTGGCAAACCTGAAAATGTTTGCCAGTGATGAATTTGCTCGTAATAAATTAGGGCGTGCTCAGGCAATTGGTGAAGTCGATATGGACAAATTTAATGTCTTAGGGGGTTCGATCGCTTATGGGCACCCATTTGCAGCAACAGGCGCTCGTATGGTGACGCAGGTATTGAATGAGTTGCGTCGTCGTGGAGGTGGCCTTGGGCTGACAACCGCTTGTGCTGCTGGCGGGTTGGGCACAGCTATGGTATTGGAGGTGGAATAATGACTCAGGCTCAGCATGATGCTGCACCTATCACTACGGGTACAAACCAAACTGCTTCTGTTTTCAATTTTGATGTCAGGCCAGATAAGATCGGCATTATCACCATTAATGTACCGGGAGAAAAGGTCAATACGCTGAAAGCAGAGTTTGTTGATCAATTTCTGAATGTTTTCAAGCAAGTTCAGCAATCTTCTGGTCTTAAAGGATTAATATTGATTTCCGGTAAGCCGGATACGTTTATTGCCGGTGCTGATATTTCTATGATTGCCGGATGTCAGACCAAAGAAGATGCGCGAGATTTGGCTGAAAAGGGTCAGAAACTATTTTCTCAGATAGCCAATTACCCTTTGCCTGTCGTTGCAGCAATTCATGGTGCTTGCTTGGGGGGCGGTTTGGAATTGGCGCTTGCATGTCATTGGCGTGTATGTTCACAGGATGATAAAACTCGTCTTGGATTACCGGAAGTTCAACTTGGGTTATTACCCGGCTCTGGTGGTACTCAGCGGTTGCCAAGGCTTATTGGTGTTAGTTCTGCGTTGGATATCATTCTGACAGGTAAACAGTTGCGGGCGAAACAGGCATTACGGCTCGGATTGGTGGATGATGCTGTGCCGTTGGATATTCTGCTGGACATTGCTATCGAAAAAGTCAAAAAGGGTATTCCTGTGCGTAAGCTTTTGCCATGGCAACAGCGGCTATTAGTTGGCCCCGTGGGAAGATACTTTTTGTTTAATATCGTTCGTAAAAAGACACTGGCGAAAACTCGTGGGCATTATCCTGCACCTGAACGAATTATTGAAGTTGTCAAAGAAGGTCTTGAAAAAGGCATGAGCCAGGGTTTACGGGCTGAGGCGGTGGCATTTGGTGAATTGGCAATGACACGGGAATCTGCTGCTTTACGTAATCTGTTTTTTGCTGCAACTTCGTTGAAGAATGAAACGGGGTCATCAGAGAAGCCGACGGAGATCAAGCGCGTTGGTATATTAGGTGGTGGTTTGATGGGCGGAGGCGTTGCGAATGTAACAGCCACCCGTGGCAAACTACCGGTGCGGATTAAAGATATTAATGAAAAGGGCATTAGCCAGGTATTGAAATATACTTGGGATTTGTTGTCCAAGCGCGTGAAGCAAAAACGACTACGCCCGGCAGAGCGTGCTCAACAAATGATGCTAATTTCAGGAACAGTGGATTATCGTGGTTTCGCACAAACCGATATTGTTGTTGAAGCAGTGTTTGAGGATTTGTCACTAAAACAGCAAATGGTGGCAGAAATTGAAACGAATGCTAAACCAGAAACCATATTTGCATCGAATACATCTTCACTACCTATCCATCAGATTGCTGAAAAAGCCCAACGACCAGAGCAGGTTATTGGTCTGCATTATTTTAGTCCAGTGGATAAGATGCCACTGGTGGAAGTTATTCCACATCAAGGGACCAGTGAGAAAACGATTGCTACAGCCGTTGCTTTGGCGAAGAAACAGGGTAAAACCGCTATTGTGGTAGGTGATAAAGCCGGGTTTTATGTAAACCGGATTCTTGTCCCTTATATTAGTGAAGCCGCGCATTGCCTGGTAGCAGGAGAACCTATAGACCATATCGATGGAGCACTGGTTAATTTTGGTTTTCCGGTAGGGCCGATTAATTTATTGGATGAAGTAGGTATTGACGTTGGTACCAAAATCATGCCGATTCTGGTAGAACAACTAGGTCCGCGTTTTGCCGCACCTGAATCTCTTGATGCTGTACTGAAAGATGGTCGTAAGGGTAGGAAAAATGGCCGTGGCTTCTATTTATATGCCTCAGGGTCCAGAAAATTCTGGCAGTTTGGTAAGAAAGGTAAAAAAGTGGATAGCTCAGTTTATACCTTGCTGAATATAACACCTGAGTCGCATATGCTCTCATCAGAAATTGCTCAACGTTGTGTGATGCTAATGCTTAATGAAGCTGTTCGTTGTTTAGATGAAGGTATTATCAGAAGTCCGCGTGATGGTGATATTGGGGCGGTATTCGGCATTGGTTTTCCGCCATTCTTTGGTGGTCCATTCCGTTATATTGATAGCCTTGGTTGTGCCAGAGTGGTGGAGATTCTGCGTAGGCTGGAAAGCCAGTATGGCGATAGATTTGTACCTTGTGAGTGTTTAGTGAAAATGGCTGAACAGAATAAAAGTTTTTATCCATAGTAGCCTGTGCTGCATTGATGAAAAAATAAATTCCGGTGCTGTTGAGGCACCGGAATTGTATTGAGTGTTTTTGAATAAAAAAGATCTCTTTATATACCCTATGGATTTCAAGATGCATTGCGGCGGCAAGGGAGCGAATTCCCGGGAGCATAGCGAACTATGTGACCGGGGTGAGTGAGTGCAGCCAACAAAGAGGCAACTTGAAGGATAACGGGTATATACCCAATGGATTTCAAGATGCATCGCGGCGGCAAGGGAGCGAATTCCCGGGAGCATAGCGAACTATGTGACCGGGGTGGGTGAGTGCAGCCAACAAAGAAGCAACTTGAAAGATGACGGGTATAGATTCAAGCAACATCTATTATTGGGTTGTCGTTCAATCATTTTATTTGTTTTTATTTTGAGTAGAATGCTTGTTCACCCTGTCTGAAATGCTTTTGTAGCAACAATTTTTATTGTATACCTTATGGATTTCAAGATGCATCGCGACGGCAAGGGAGAGAATCCCCGGGAGCATAGCAAACTATGTGACCGGTGTGAGCGAGCGCAGCCAACAAAGAGGCAACTTGAAAGATGACAGGTATAACTCAGATTGAGATTACTGATATTTATTAGTAGCAGGATAACTGCACTTACTCATTCATACGGTGGACTATGCAAATTTTTATTATGCGTCATGGTGACGCGGCTTTAGATGCAATTAGCGATGCTGCTCGGCAACTCACCCCTCGCGGTTGTGATGAATCGCAAAAAATGGCTTGTTGGTTAGCACAGCAAAAGCATCAGATTGATCTCGTATTAGTAAGTCCTTATATTCGCGCTGAGCAGACGTTACAGATTGTGCGTAAATCCTTACCTTTACCAGATGGTGAAGAGGTGTTGTTGGGGTTAACGCCGTCAGGTGATGCTGCTACAGTGAGTAGTTATCTCCAGTTTCTTGCTGAGCAAGGTCATAACGCGGTTTTAGTTGTCTCTCACTTACCATTAGTCAGCTACTTAGTTGCTGAGCTATGTCCGGCAGAAACACCACCGATGTTTGCAACTTCTGCAATGATATGCGTGGATTTAAACAGCCAGACTGGCAAAGGGACTCTTGTCTGGCAGGTTAGCCCGTCTCAATTGGCAGCAAAAGCCTAATAATTCAGCGGCGTATTGGCTCAAGGCTCATCAAGTTCGATAAGCATCAATAGTGCGGCGTTACCTCCCCATTCCTTTGGCGCTTGATGGAAGGCTATGATATCCGGGTGCTGGGCTAACCACAGAGGTGTTTGCTGTTTGAGAATGTGTTTTCCGTGGCCGTGCATGATGCAGGCACAATAGACATGTTCACGACGGCAAGCAGCGATCAAGGCTCCAATTTCCTGTTTTGCTTGCATTTGAGTTAATCCGTGTAAATCAAGAAACAGTTCTGGCAAATAGTCACCTCGACGTAATTTCTTCAATTCATAATGGTTTGTATCTCCCCTTACGTAACGGGTAGGGCCTTCGGTGTCAAGGTTGGGCTGAAATTCATCAGAAAAATAGTAGCTGGCATCAATTTGCTCTTGCTGAATTCGTTCAAGAGCAATATAGCTGGTTTTTTTGCTTCTGGGAGAATGTAAGACAGTATCCTGGTTGATGCGTTTAGTGCCTGCTACCGATTGTTGAAATAAGTGAATCTCTTCCTCATTCAGGGAGTATTTATTTTTCATCATTGCTCAGTTAATTAAACCATTTTGTGACAAGTGTACTGCATCTTTTTAACTATTAAACCTGATTATGTTTAATAAAACCTGATTTTACCGAGTTTGTGGTTTAAAAATGCTGATAAGAAGGTATATCCAGGTAGTTAATAAAATAATTTGACAATGATAGTTGGTTGGAAAATAAATGTATATACAATTGAAAACTTGATTTATACCCTATGGATTTCAAGATGCGTCGCGACGGCAAAGGAGCGAATCCCCGGGAGCATAGCGAACGATGTGACAGGGGTGAGCAAGTGCAGCCAACAAAGAAGCAATGTGAAAGATGACGGGTATATCAGATACAGACCAATACAGGATGCTGATCATGGTAATAGAACTGCGTGATACTGATATCATCTGGCGTAATGCAAGACTGGCAACAATGGATCCTGCTGTCAAGGCAGCTTACGGATTATTAAAAGAATATGATCTTGTCGTGCGGGATGACAAAATTTTAGCTATTTTGCCCACTGCAACATTACAGACGAGTCGTTGTCAGGTCATTGATGTCCAACAACGCCTAATTACCCCTGGTTTAATCGATTGTCACACCCATTTAGTGTTTGGTGGTAACCGGGCTTATGAGTGGGAACAGCGTTTAAATGGTATGTCCTATGCTGAACTCAGCGCTCAGGGCGGGGGAATTAATGCGACAGTTTCTGCGACTCGGGCCAGTTCTCATGAACAACTTGAGCGTTCTGCGCAACAACGTCTTGCTGCATTTATGGCCGAAGGTGTGACTACTATTGAGATTAAATCGGGTTATGGATTAAATCTGGAAAGTGAGGAAAAGTTGCTGCAGGTTGCGCAGCGCTTGGCGCGACATAACCCGATCGAGATCAGCCCCACATTGCTTGCTGCTCATACTTGTCCACCTGAATATAAGCATCATCCCGATGCTTATATGGATCTGATTTGCGAAGATATTCTTCCACAACTTTGGCAAAAAGGGCTGTTTGAGGCAGTAGATGTTTTTTGTGAAAGTGTAGGATTTAATCTGGCGCAAACTGAGCGGCTCTTTCAGGCGGCACAGCGTTGGAACATTCCAGTAAAAGGTCATGTGGAGCAGTTATCTCATTTAGGCGGGAGTGAACTGGTCGCTCGCTATCATGGTCTTTCTGTGGATCATATTGAATATTTAGATCAGGCGGGAGTTGAGTCACTCAGTCACAGTGGTACGGTAGCTGTTTTGCTTCCTGGTGCATTCTACTTTTTGCAGGAAACACAGCGCCCTCCTATTAATTTATTGCGGCAATTTAATGTGCCGATAGCTGTATCTACCGATTTTAATCCTGGAACCAGCCCATTTGCTTCTTTGCGAATGGCCATGAATATGGCATGTGTCCAATTTGGATTGACTCCTGAAGAGGTATGGTTAGGTGTAACCCGACATGCGGCTCATGCATTGGGCAGAGAACAGCATCACGGACAGTTGCGCGCAGGAGCTTACGCCGATTTTGTTGTCTGGGATGCAGAAAATCCCGTTGATATTTTCTATGAGTTGGGTCATAACCCTTTGAATACCAGAGTATTTCGTGGTGTTATGACGCATTCCAGCATATATAACAGATAAGGAGCGGTAAATGAATTTATGGCATGCTACTTCGCCGACTATTTGGCAAGGACGAAATGATTTGGCAGAAGCGAATAATGCACTACGGCTTTTTCAAACAGTTAAATTATCTCCGTATTTTACGCCGGAAGAATTTTCTCACTATATTGCTCTATTAGGGTTTGAATGTGATGAAGGTGTAAAGCGCAATCAGGGGAGGCCTGGTGCCAATCAAGGCCCTGATTATTTGCGGCAATCGTTGGCAAATATGGCGAGTCATAAAGGGCATGATAGATTGGTGGACTTTGGAAGTATTCGTGCTAATCCCAATCAATTGAGTGAGGCACAACAAGCCTTATCTGATGCCGTTACCCAATGCCAACGCCAGAATGTACGTACTTTAGTATTGGGTGGTGGACATGAAACGGCTTTTGCTCATGGCGTTGGAATTTATGATGCTTTTCCACATCAACGTGTTGGTATTATTAACTTTGATGCTCATCTCGATTTACGGCAGTCGCCGCAGCCCACTTCTGGTACACCATTTCGTCAACTTGCTGAATATTGTCAGCAACATCAACGTCTATTTCACTATACTTGCATTGGCGCAAGTTTGGCGTCTAATACTCAGGCATTGGTGGATGAAGCAAATCGCTTGAATACCACGATTATCTGGGATAATCAATGTCGTGAAACTATGCTGGACAAGGTGCAACAGCAGATACAAGATATACTCCAGCAAGTTGATTTGATTTACATGACGATCGATTTGGATGTATTACCTGCTTATCAGATGCCAGCCGTCTCTGCGCCAGCCGCATTGGGGCTGCCATTGGAGCGCCTTCTGCAATTAATTCAGCCAATTTGTCAGAGCGGTAAACTACAGGCGGCTGATTTGGTTGAGCTCAATCCAATATTTGATATACAAGGTATCGGTGGAAGAGCAGCAGCACGCCTTGCCTGGCAATTAGCACATTGGTGGTATTGATTATTTAAAATAACAGTACTATTGTGCTTTCTATTTTTGGCAAAGATAGCTTGATAAAGTGAGTGTAATTAATCACTTAATATTTTTACAGCATAAGGAATTTATTGTGACAACGCACTTATCAGGCTCATTTGCCAAACCTGCGCCTCTGTATGCCAAAGTGAAACAATCCATCATTGAAAAAATCTACACTGGTGAATGGAAATCAAATGATCGTGTTCCCTCTGAAGCTGAATTGGTTAAACAGTTTAACTGTAGCCGTATGACTGCTAACCGTGCGCTGCGTGAGTTGACTGCTGAAGGGCTATTAGTACGGCTGCAAGGTGTGGGATCGTTTGTCGCCGAACCAAAAGGGCAATCTGCGTTGTTTGAAATTCACAGCATTGCTGATGAGATTTCAGCTCGTTCTCATCAGCATCGCTGTAAAATATTAAAATTATCCGAGCTGGATGCGGATGTGAAACAGGCCGCTGAATTGGACATTATCGCGGGTACGCCGATTTACCATTCAGTTATTGTCCACTATGAAAACGATATTCCTGTTCAGATAGAAGATCGTTATGTCAATGCTCAAGCGGTGCCTGATTATTTGCAACAGGATTTTACGAAACTTACGCCACACGATTATTTGTCAATGATTGCACCTCTAACGGAAGGTGAACACATTGTGGAAGCGATTGCTGGCGATCCTCGATCCTGCAAGTTGTTGCAAATTGAGTCAGGGGCTCCCTGTTTATTAATTAGTCGCCGAACTTGGTCGACTCATTACACTGTTTCCAGTGCCAGGCTGTTATTTCCCGGTAATCGGTATAAATTGAAAGGACGTTTCAACTCATAGCTATATCCTTTCACTCACAACTGATTTTTTTCCGTATGAGCTGCACGTAAAGACACAGGCTATCAGTTTCATAGAATACAGCATGGAATAGATTCGGAAGACTGGAAACCCTTTTTTGGCATCGGTTCTGGTGTAAAAGAAATGCGGCTAAGAGACAGTACAGGTATTTATCGCATTATGTATGTTGTTAAATTTGATGAGGCTATTTTACGTATTACATAGTTTTCAGAAGAAAACTTAACAAACGAATAAACAGGACAAGGATATCGCTAAAGTGCGATACAACGCAGTTATCCAGCATCGGGGAAATATCAAATGACCACTAAAATTGACACTAAAATTCGTAGGGTAACTCCAGCCGGACGTAATATATTTTCTAAATTAGGTTTTACTGAGCAAGAGGCTCAACAACTTCATACAACTTCTTTACAAGAAATAGAAAACACTCTGCAAATTAAAGAGCGGTTAATGGAAGAAATTACTTTATGGATTGTGGATGAAAAAATGAAACAAGCTGAAGTAGCAGAGATGTTATACATTTCTCGTCCAAGAGTGTCTGACGTTGTGAATAAAAAAGTAAATAAATTCACCATTGACGCATTGGTTAATATGTTAATCCGTATAGGGAAACCTGTTCAGATTACGGTAGGTTAAGGCACATATATTGACAATTTAAAATAGGAGGCACTTAGAATGGGTGCCTCTTGGTATTTCAAAATGATTCAACCTTTCGGTTCAATACCACGTGCCAGCAGCTCTTTGCGCAAAATTCGTTTTATCCATGTTGCTAAAGATGTATCACCATCTTTCTTCATTTCTGCTTCAAGCTGGAGACGAAATGCCTCTGTTAACCTCATAGGAAATTGAGGAGATCTTTTATTTTGTATTGGCAAGGTATATACCCTATGATTTAATGCTACTGTATATACCAGTATATATTTAAAGAGTTTCAAAAACAACGGCGCTTGGTAGTGTCTCACCATTAATCGGGTTTCTAACCACAACATTATTGGAGTTAATGCTATGGCTAACGCTAATAGTAACATACGCGCACATTCAAAGCCCTATATACCCGTCATCTTTCAAGTTGCTTCTTTGTTGGCTGCACTCGCTCACCCCGGTCACATAGTTTGCTATGCTCCCGGGGATTCACTCCCTTGCCGCCGCGATCCATCTTGAAATCCATTGGGTATATAAATAGCTTTCCATAATACTGATACACCTATGCCTTTTGTTTTCTTTTTGAACAACATTGGTTCTGTAGCCTATCTCATTGATTCTACGGACCGCTTGGATGAAAAGGCTGTATATTTTGGTACACAAGGGCTGGTTGGAAGTGGCGCATAATTATGAAAACTTATTTATTTCAGCATTAATTTAATAGGCATTGGCATAATCTATTATAGCGTCATTACAGATAATCTTGCAATCTTTCAACACTCTTCCTCATGGAAAAATAGTTAACATAATATTTATTGGCTAATGATTCACTTTCTATTAATTCTCTATATACTCAAGCGCATATATTTGTCACCAACCTTACTGCCTATCCCAATAGGGCTATTTTATTTGCCATTTTGAACCTGGGCAGTGCTCAAAATCCTCACGTACTACGTGTACGCTCCGGTTTTTCCGCGCTGTCCGTGTTCAAACTGCCTGCAACAATTACGCCTATTGAGATAGGCTCTTATTCTTATAAATTTACTTTCGGAAATTATTATTATCTTTACTTATCGTACTATAATCATACTCTTTTGCGGCGTAATAATGATTGTCATTTAAATTAATGTCTATATTGTATAACAAGCTTTTTAATTAGGGCAAGATCGCTAATGTTTTTTTAATCACAAATAAAGAATAAATCAATTAATTCGAAAAAAGAGCGCTAAAAACTTTTCTCAGAGGTCAAGTTGAGTAAAATACAGACAATGTAATTGCTGACAAAGTAATGCCGTCATGATTACTCGTTCTGCTTTGAAAAAAGACAGGCCAGCGATCGAACACCATCATCGAAAAATGGATGAACTGGGTATGCAATACGGGTTATGACTGTAGTACTAGGAAAGCCTTTCCTTCCTTAAATCATATTTTTATAAAATTAATGTAAATAATTTGTGATTGTAAACACAAAAATAAGAAAAATATGATTCATTGATAATTAGATAGAAATAATATTAACAAATTGATTTATAAGAAAATAAGAATAATAATCCTATAGATATATTATTTTGGTTAATGGTTTGGCCTATTGAATATACATGTATATACAACTATACATTTAACAAATGTCCAAAGATCAAAAGGAGCCAGACCGTGACCGCCCAAAATAGTAAATTCCGTAATGTCGGTATCCGGGCACCCAGAGGAACACAATTAACAGCCAAAAGTTGGCTAACCGAAGCTCCTCTGCGCATGTTAATGAATAATCTTGATCCAGAAGTTGCTGAAAACCCTTATGAACTGGTGGTGTATGGTGGTATTGGTCGGGCTGCTAGAAATTGGGAGTGTTATGACAAGATTATTGAAGCACTGAAAAATCTGGAAGACGATGAAACGTTGTTAATCCAATCGGGTAAGCCAGTTGGGGTATTTAAAACCCATAGCAATGCTCCACGGGTACTCATTGCAAATTCGAATTTGGTGCCGCACTGGGCGACTTGGGAACACTTCAACGAGCTGGATGCTAAAGGGCTGGCGATGTACGGTCAAATGACGGCGGGTAGCTGGATTTACATTGGCAGCCAGGGAATTGTTCAAGGCACCTATGAAACGTTTGTGGAAGCTGGCCGCCAGCATTATAACGGTAATTTACAGGGCCGTTGGGTGTTAACTGCTGGTTTGGGTGGTATGGGGGGAGCACAACCGCTGGCTGCAACACTGGCTGGAGCGTGTTCGCTAAATATTGAGTGTCAGCAGAGCAGGATTGATTTCCGCCTGCGTACTGGTTATGTCGATGAACAAGCGAAAGATCTGGATGATGCCTTGGCTCGGATCGAAAAATATACTCAGGAAGGTAAAGTCATCTCTATCGCACTGTGCGGTAATGCCGCTGAAATTTTGCCAGAATTAGCCCGTCGTGGCGTACGCCCGGATCTGGTCACTGACCAGACAAGTGCACACGATCCTCTCAATGGCTATTTACCGAAAAACTGGAGTTGGGAAGAATACCGCCAACGTGCTATTTCAGCACCGGAAGAGGTTATCAAAGCAGCAAAATCTTCAATGGTGGAACATGTTAAGGCGATGTTGATTTTCCAGCAGCAGGGCATTCCTGTTTTTGATTACGGCAATAACATTCGCCAAATGGCATATGAAGTCGGCGTAGAAAATGCTTTCGATTTTCCTGGTTTTGTTCCTACTTATATTCGCCCGTTATTTTGCCGTGGTATCGGGCCCTTCCGCTGGGTAGCGCTTTCTGGTGATCCACAGGATATCTATAAAACTGACGCCAAAGTTAAAGAATTACTCCCCGATGATCAACATTTGCATCATTGGCTAGATATGGCGAGGGAACGCATCAGCTTTCAGGGGTTACCTGCCCGTATTTGTTGGGTTGGTTTAGGGCAACGAGCCAAACTGGGGTTAGCGTTTAACGAAATGGTGCGCAGTGGCGAACTTTCTGCACCGATTGTTATTGGTCGTGACCATCTGGATTCCGGCTCTGTAGCCAGTCCGAACCGCGAAACTGAATCCATGTGTGATGGCTCTGATGCCGTTTCGGACTGGCCGTTGTTAAACGCCTTACTTAACACTGCCAGCGGTGCTACCTGGGTTTCTCTGCATCATGGCGGTGGTGTCGGCATGGGTTTCTCACAACATGCCGGTATGGTGATTGTTTGTGATGGAACTGATGAAGCCGCAGAACGTATAGCACGGGTGCTACATAACGATCCGGCCACCGGGGTTATGCGTCATGCTGATGCAGGTTATGAAATCGCTATCCATTGTGCCAAAGAGCAAGGATTAGACTTGCCGATGCTTAATACAAAGTAAGGAACATTATGAAGCAGCTAACTATTTATCCAGGAAAATTAACCCTTGATGAACTACGTCAGGTTTATCTACAACCGGTAAAAATCACGCTGGATAGCCAAATTTTTCCTGCTATCGAACACAGCGTGGAGTGTGTTAATGCGATTCTTGCTGAAAATCGCACTGCCTATGGGATTAATACCGGGTTCGGGCTATTAGCCAGTACACGGATTGAAGAAGATAATTTAGAAAAACTACAGCGCTCGCTTGTCGTCTCTCATGCTGCCGGGGTCGGTGAAGCGTTGGACGATAATATGACCCGGTTGATCATGGTATTGAAAATTAACAGCCTCTCCCGTGGTTACTCAGGTATTCGTCTCACCGTTATTCAGGCATTAATCGCGTTAGTCAATGCGGAAATTTATCCTCATATTCCCTGTAAAGGATCGGTGGGGGCTTCTGGTGATTTAGCACCGTTGGCACATATGAGCCTGTTATTACTTGGGGAAGGGCAAGCGCGTTATCAGGGCGAATGGCTGCCAGCCAAAGAAGCACTGGCAAAGGTCAATTTACAACCCATTACATTAGCGGCTAAGGAAGGTTTGGCATTACTCAATGGAACCCAAGTATCCACTGCTTTTGCGTTACGTGGATTATTTGAGGCAGAAGATCTGTTGGCGGCAGCGATAGTTTGTGGTTCTTTATCCGTAGAGGCGGCATTGGGTTCCCGTAAACCGTTTGATGCTCGTGTACATGCGGTACGGGGGCAACAGGGGCAGATCGATGTTGCTGCATTGTATCGTCATGTATTAGAGGAGAGCAGCGAACTATCAGATTCTCACATCAATTGTCCCAAGGTACAGGACCCTTATTCATTACGTTGTCAGCCACAAGTCATGGGTGCTTGCCTGACTCAGTTGCGCCATGCCGCGGATGTCATTCTGACTGAAGCTAATGCCGTATCTGATAACCCATTGGTGTTTGCTGAGCAGGGAGAGGTGATTTCCGGTGGTAACTTCCATGCTGAACCTGTTGCAATGGCGTCTGATAATTTGGCTCTGGTATTGGCAGAGATAGGTGCATTGTCAGAACGACGTATTGCGTTATTGATGGATTCACATATGTCACAGCTTCCGCCTTTTCTGGTTGAGAATGGTGGTGTGAATTCAGGTTTTATGATTGCACAAGTGACGGCAGCAGCACTTGCCAGTGAAAATAAAGCATTGGCACACCCGGCGAGTGTTGACAGTTTACCAACTTCGGCCAATCAGGAAGATCATGTATCAATGGCACCGGCTGCGGGACGCCGTTTATGGGAGATGGCAGAAAATACCCAAGGTATTCTGGCAATTGAATGGTTATCTGCCTGCCAGGGGATCGATTTCCGCAATGGTCTGAAAAGCAGCCCGATTTTGGAAGAAGCGCGTGTTATTTTGCGAGCGAAAGTAGATTATTACGATCAGGATCGTTTTTTTGCACCTGATATTGATGCTGCTGTGAAATTATTAGCTGGGCAACATCTCTCCTCATTACTTCCTTCTGGACAGATATTACAGAGTAAAAATAACCGTTAAATAAACCAATGGCCGGCGCCTGGCCGGCCTGATTGTCACATTTATCTTTCTCATAAAACCCAATAATAAAAGATAAGAGGGTGAATCATGCAAGCTTCATTACAACTAGAGCGAGGACTCAATGCGCGCCATATTCGGTTTATGGCGTTGGGTTCTGCGATTGGTACAGGTCTTTTTTATGGTTCTGCTGAAGCAATAAACATGGCTGGTCCGGCGGTATTGTTAGCTTATTTAGTGGGCGGTGCTGCTGTCTTTATGGTTATGCGTGCTTTAGGGGAAATGGCAGTCCACAGACCGGATGCAGGCTCTTTCGCCAGTTATGCTCATCAATATTTAGGCCCGTTACCCGGATTTATTACCGGCTGGACTTATACTTTCGAAATGATCATCGTTTGTCTGGCGGATGTGACTGCTTTTGGCATTTATATGGGGCTATGGTACCCGGAAGTGCCGCGTTGGATATGGGTACTTAGCATTATTTTCATTATTGGCGCACTCAATCTTTGTAAAGTCAAAGTATTTGGTGAAATTGAATTTTGGTTATCAATTCTGAAAGTTGCTGCAATCAGCGCCATGATTATTGCTGGAACCGGTATTATTCTGTTTGGTTTTAGCGGTCATTTTCAGGCAACGGGAGTTCAGAATCTGTGGCAACACGGCGGGTTTATGCCGAATGGGCCGGGAGGCATTATTGAGTCTCTGGCTGTTGTGATGTTTGCTTTTGGTGGTATTGAAATCATTGGTATTACATCCAGTGAAGCTAAAAATCCGGCGAAAGTGATCCCGCAAGCGATTAACTCTATCCCGTTTCGTATTCTTCTGTTTTATGTACTCACTATTTTTGTATTAATGGCGATTTACCCTTGGAACAGCATCGGCCAAGAAGGTAGTCCATTTGTCGCAATATTTCAGGGATTAGGTATTGGTTCGGCGGCGAATATTCTGAATGTTATCGTCATTACGGCGGCAATTTCGGCCATTAACAGCGATATTTTTGGTGCCGGTCGTATGATGTACGGTATGGCTGAGAAAGGATTAGCTCATAAAAAATTTATGCATTTAAGCCGTAACGGCGTGCCTTGGGTGACGATCATGGTGATGACACTGGCATTATTGTGTGCTGTGGTTCTCAATTATTTGCTCCCTAAACAGGTATTTGTCATTGTTGCTTCGATTGCGACTTTTGCCACTGTGTGGGTCTGGTTAATGATTTTGTTATCTCAATTTGCTATGCGCAGAAAAATGTTACCGGGAGAAGCACAAAAATTACAATTCCCGGTACCGATGTGGCCTGTTGCACCGATTTTGACCATCGTGTTTATGATATTTATTATTGCTGTTCTCAGTTACTTCCCTGCGACACGAATTGCGCTCTATGTGGGAGGCGCATGGATCGCGCTGTTAACATCCGCCTATTATTTATGGATACGAAAAAATATCATTATTGTGAGCGCTCAATCAGTCAAAGAAACACAGTGTTAAATATGTAGAAACCAAACCGTCTTGTTGTTGAATAAGACGGTTTGCACCGAAAATTAATTAAAAATCTGCAATAAAATATCTGGGTTGCCTTTTTAGTTATCGTTCCTTAATTCATTGCTAGCTCAACATTAGTACTTAAAATTCTATATCATTAACCTGATATAAAGCTGATTTGTTTCAGTGATCGTGGCAAACTAGCAGGCTAATGAATTTGCAGGGCTGGAGGCGCTTTTGGACAAGATTTTTATCGATGAGGCAGTAGCTGAGTTATATACCATTCAGGATATGTTGCGCTGGTCTGTTAGCCGGTTTAATGCGGCGAATATTTATTATGGGCACGGTACAGACAATCCTTGGGATGAGGCACTGCAACTGGTTCTTCCAACACTGTTTTTGCCATTGGATATCCCACAAGAGATGCTGACTGCGCGACTGATATCCACTGAACGTCATCGTATTATCGAACGGGTATTGCGCCGTATTAATGAGCGTATTCCAGTTGCTTATTTGACTAATAGAGCGTGGTTTTGTGGTCATGAATTTTATGTTGATGAGCGGGTTTTGGTTCCGCGTTCACCAATCGGTGAATTAATTAATAATGAATTTGCAGGATTGATCCCTGAGCAGCCCGCCAATATTCTCGATCTCTGCACGGGTAGTGGTTGTATTGCCATTGCTTGTGCATATGCTTTCCCGGAAGCGGAAATAGATGCCGTGGATATTTCCGCAGATGTGCTGGCCGTGACTGAGCAGAATATTCAGAATCACAGCCTTGACCACCGGGTCATTCCGATTCGTTCTGATCTGTTCCGCGATATGCCACCGGTTAAATACGATCTTATTGTCACCAATCCGCCTTATGTCGATGCCGAGGATATGAGCGACTTGCCGGAAGAGTTTCGCCGTGAGCCTGAGTTAGGTTTGGCGGCGGGTTCAGATGGTTTGAAATTAGCACGCCGTATTCTGGCAACTGCGCCAAATTTTCTTACTGAACGAGGTGTGTTGATTTGTGAGGTTGGCAACAGTATGGTGCATTTGATTGAACAATATCCTGATGTGCCATTTACTTGGTTGGAATTTGAATATGGTGGTGACGGCGTATTTATGTTGACACGTCAACAGTTGGTTGAACATCACGAACATTTTCGCTTATTCAAAGATTGAATAGGTTATAGCTGCGGTAATAATGCAAAACGGGCAGAGTCAAATAAAAGCACGATTAACAGGAAGGAATTGGGATGGCGGGAAATAGTATCGGGCAATTTTTCCGGGTCACCACTTTTGGCGAATCTCACGGTTTGGCGTTGGGATGTATTGTCGATGGTGTGCCACCGGGCATTGCAATCACAGAAGCTGATTTGCAAGTTGATTTAGATAGGCGTCGTCCGGGAACTTCCCGTTATACAACGCAGCGCCGTGAGCCGGATCAGGTTCGCATTCTTTCTGGTGTATTTGAAGGGGTAACCACTGGCACCAGTATTGGTTTACTCATTGAAAATACTGATCAGCGTTCTCAGGATTACAGTGCTATTAAAGATGTATTTCGTCCAGGCCATGCCGATTACACTTATGAACAGAAATACGGTATCCGAGACTATCGTGGTGGTGGCCGCTCTTCTGCTCGCGAAACGGCAATGCGTGTTGCGGCAGGGGCAATCGCGAAAAAATATTTGCTGGATAAATATGGTATTCGTGTCCGTGCTTGCTTGACCCAGATGGGCAATATCCATTGCCAATTGAAAGATTGGGAACAGGTGGAACAAAACCCATTTTTCAGTCCTGATGAAACTAAGCTTGAACAACTTGATGCCCTGATGCGTGAACTGAAAAAGGCAGGGGACTCTATTGGCGCGAAAGTGACCGTGGTCGCGGAAAATGTTCCGGCTGGATTGGGAGAGCCGGTTTTCGACCGTCTTGATGCTGATATTGCTCATGCGCTGATGAGTATTAATGCAGTAAAAGGTGTTGAAATTGGTGATGGTTTCGGCGTTATCAATTTACGTGGCAGCGAAAACAGAGATGAAATAACTGCTCGGGGATTCACCAGTAATCATGCGGGAGGAATTCTGGGTGGTATTAGCAGTAGCCAACCAATTATTGCCCATATTGCGTTGAAGCCAACCTCTAGCATTATGGTGCCGGGTAAAACGATTAATCGTCAGGGTGAAGAAGTGGAAATGGTCACTCGTGGTCGCCATGATCCTTGTGTTGGTATCCGTGCTGTACCGATTGCAGAAGCTATGATGGCGATTGTGCTGATGGATCACCTATTACGCCAGCGGGCGCAGTGTGCTGATGTCGAATCCAGCCTTCCTCGCTGGTGAATTTGAGAATGAAGCTAGCCTTGAAAATCCCAGAGACTGAAATGGGTAGCTTAATGTTGATAAGCGGCTTCTTGTGATGGGATGAAATATGGACTGGTTATTGTCATTAGGTGCGGAAGTTTACGTTCTGCTCTTTCTGGTTGCAGTGATGGCTGGATTTATTGACTCGATTTCTGGTGGCGGCGGTCTATTGACCATCCCAGCGCTGTTATCCGTTGGTGTCTCTCCGGTGCAGGCGTTGGCGACCAATAAGTTGCAGGCAGTGGGAGGCTCCTTCTCAGCCAGCCTCTATTTTGTTCGTTACGGTGAGGTTGATCTCAAATCTCAACGCTTTGCCATACTGATGACATTACTTGGCTCAATGGTTGGTGCAATTATTGTCCAGTTTATAAAACCAGATTTTCTCTGCCAGCTATTACCAGTTTTGGTTATTATCATTGGTCTTTATTTCCTTTTGACGCCAGCCATTGGTATAGAAGATCGCCATCGTCGCCTGACGCCGGTGCTCTTCGCCTTGCTTGTCGGGAGTGGGCTTGGTTTATATGATGGCATATTTGGCCCCGGTGTTGGCTCGTTTTATGCGTTAGCTTATGTTGTGTTGTGCGGCTATAACCTGGCGAAATCCACTGCTCATGCTAAGGTACTGAACTTTGCTTCTAATATAGGTTCACTGGCGCTTTTTATCCTTGGCGGTCAAGTTTTGTGGGTATTGGGCCTTGTGATGTTGGCAGGGCAGGTGATTGGTGCGAGGTTGGGCGCAAGTTTGGTTTTGACTCATGGGCAGAAGTTGATTCGCCCTATGATTGTCATTATCTCTTTTTTGATGAGTATTAAGTTACTGAATGATAATCACGGCGATACGATCCGTAGCTGGCTGGCATTTTATTTCTGATTCAGGGTTTTGTTTTTAATTCATGATAACGCATAACTATCAACAACTTATTGATATTTTTAATCGCCATTTTGGTAACGAATACAACACGCGTTTGGTTAAAGGTGACAACGAACCTATTTACCTGCCGGCAGATGAAGAGGTCTCCTATAACCGGATTGTGTTTGCTCATGGTTTCTACGCCAGTGCATTACATGAAATTGCTCATTGGTGCATTGCAGGTAAAGAACGCCGTAAACTAGTGGATTTTGGTTACTGGTATTGCCCGGATGGGCGTGACGCACAGACGCAAAGTGAATTTGAAAAAGTAGAAATTAAACCACAAGCACTTGATTGGTTGTTTTGTACTGCGGCGGGTTTTCCGTTTAATGTCAGTTGTGACAACCTTGAAGGGGATTTTGAACCTGACAGATTAGCTTTTCAGCGTAAAGTTCATGCTCAGATCATGGATTATTTAGCGCAGGGGATACCTGCAAGAGCGGAGTGCTTTATTCAGGGGTTGCACTCGTTCTACAATACGCCCCCATTGAAAGCGGAACATTTTCCCTATCCGGAAAATATATTCGCAGATTGAGAATACTGAATTTGAGGAAAAATAATGCTCGCTAAGTTTGAAACGCGTATTTTGGCGCAAATTGATGACATGGTAGATCATGCCAGTGATGATGAATTGTTTGCTGGTGGTTATCTCCGCGGGCATCTCACTTTAGCGGTAGCAGAATTGGAGCAGGAAGGTGCGCATACGGCTGAACAGCTTCATGACCGTGTTGAAGAAAGTATCCAAAATGCGATTAAAGCGGGAGAATTGGCACCACCGGATCAGATTTTGGTTCTTAATACCTGGCAGCGCCTATTGGATAACGCTAAAACTCAATAATTTTATTAACAGGCAGAAAACGAACTGTACTAGCCAAATTCATATGAATATCTGATAGTTGGTGGTGCAGTTCCTTATGGCTTTTCAATTTTCACTTTACGGCCTTTCAGTAGTTTTCTGATCCAAAAACGGTTTGGGTGAAGAGCCGCTAGTGTTTCATTATCCAGTGGTAATGGCTCATCAAAGATCTGCCCGGCAAGAATTTCTGCACTGAGTGGCGCAGAGCATAATCCACGAGAACCTAATGCCCCGATAACAAATAGATTGGAATAACAGGGTGCATCTGTAATGGGGCTCCCTGTGCGGATTTTTTCTGGTAAATCTTGATAATCTGTCATTATTTTATTGAGATCCGGCACATTTCCCACCATTGGCATATGGTCGCGAATAACGCAGCGAATACCTTGGCGGGATTGTTTAGCAGAAATATCAACCTGATTTGTCCATTCGGCATCAGGTAAACATTTCAGCAATCGATCACGGTTCTCCTGTTGTTCTGTTTCAGAATATTCACTATCAAGCCGATGACGCTGATAACTGGCGCCGATACAGTGGTGTTGATTGGTTGGATTAGCCGGTGTCATATAACCATCGTAGCAAAGCACATTTTGCAATTGGCTCAAATCAGTTGTGGTTGGGATGTGACTGACTTGACCACGCACAGCAGTTACCGGTAGTTTCTCGGTTTGTTCAAATTGAGGTAGATGATGACCGTTGGCAATCACCACCGTTTTGTGTTGTGCGTTTAATGGTTGTCCTTGATCCATAAGATGCAGTTGCCAGCCATGTTGGTTGTGGTTAAGCGCAGTAACTTGATGATTGAAGCAACAGAGCATTCCTTGCTGTTGTGCCAACTTTGTTGCTGCTTTAGTGAGTTCAGCCGGGCATAGCCATCCGCCTTGTGGATAGTGAATGCCGTGGTGATGAATATCTAGCCCACATTTTTCACTCAACTGGTGACAATTCATACCGATAGCGAGTTCATTCGGCCATTCTGTTGCCAGCATTTTCTCAATTTTCTTGCTACTTTTTTCGTCATAAGCAAGCTGGCTGACACCACACCATTGATGGTCGAAATTAATTCCCTGCGCTGATAACTGCTCATATTGGCGGCGAGCAAAGGTAAATGCGGAGATAAAGAATTTTTCGAGTTCGTTATTACTACCGTTCAGTAGCGGGTAAAGTGCTCCTTGGCGATTACCAGATGCACCTTGTGCCGGGGCTGCATCCTGACAATAAAGAGTCACCTGTGCTCCACGACGCAATAGCGCAAGTGCGGTAAGAATACCGGCAATTCCTCCGCCGATAATAGCGATATCATCGGTGTGGCTTGCTGGCGGCCGGGCAAACCAAGGTGCTAGTAGTGGCTGATACTTTTGAGTTGCCAGAACCCCAGTAAGCATTTCTCTTTTGCGTCCGAATCCTTTGATTTTACTGACATTAAAACCAGCTTGTTGTAAACCGCGACGGACGATACCAGCAGAAGTAAAGGTTGCAAAGGTGCCTTCTGGATGGGCAAATTGTGCCATTGCAGCAAACAACTGTTCACTCCACATTTGCGGGTTTTTGGCAGGCGCAAAGCCATCTAAAAACCAGGCATCTATTTTGCCGTTAAGACTGGAATCCATTGTTGGTAACAGATCATTGACGTCACTAAACCATAAATCCAATGTGACAGCGCCATTCGCCATAATCAATCGGTGGCAACCAGCCAGTGGTTGAGGCCATTGTTGACAAAGTTGCTGTGAAAAAATTGCAAGCTCAGGCCAACGTTGATGAGCGGCTTTTAAGTCATTGGTTTTCAGTGGATATTTCTCAAAACTGATGAAATGTAGACGTTTCAATGGCGCATCAGGATTTTGCTGTCGAAATGCATCAAATGCTTGCCAGAGTGTCAGAAAATTTAATCCCGTTCCGAAGCCGGTTTCCGCGATTACACAACTAGAACGGGAATGGGTGCAGAATCGTTGGGGAAAGTGGTTACCGTTGAGAAATACATAACGGGTTTCTTCCAGCCCATCCTGATTTGAGAAGTAAACGTCATCAAACTGTGTTGAAACTGGAGTACCTTGATCATTCCAACTTAGGGTTGCGGTACAAATAGCAGAATTTTTCACGGTAATGCCTGTAATATTGCTGATAATAATGCGATTTTAGCGAGGTTGGGGTTGATGTACCACCTGGCAGAAGAAAAGGGTGGAAAAGTGCTGAGCCTTGCTTGCGGTATGTGCGGTTATTGGAAGAAGCAGGGGCATTAAGCATTAATATTGCTGTTTCCATGCTGAACACCTAATCCGGATAGACAGTATTCAACGTGTTAAGACGGAGGTGGAAACGGCGAAGCTGACTCATATGTTGCTAATATAAATTACAAGCCCATTCCCTTATTATAAAAGTTTATTTATTGGAAAGTATTGACTGATTAGTCCATTGATATTCTCATTTATTTCTCTTTCCTTGAGGAGCATAAGGATTAGAAAAAAATAGATGTTTGTTTCTGATTTTTTGCTGTACCCGTTATCTTTCAAGTTACCTTTTTGTTGACTGCATTCACTCCGGTCATATAGTTATCTATGCTCCCGGGGATTCTCTCCCTTGCCGTCGCGATGCATCTTGAAATCTATTGGGTATAGACTCTAATAACCGCTGATTTTTACTGGATATAATCATAATTAATCCGTAAAGCGTGATGAATGCGCCAATTAGGATATGATTTTGTTGTGAGGCAATTGGTTCAATTTTGTTAAATTTGTTGCTGTATTGTGATAAAATATTTATGTCCATATTAAAAGCCACTAAGATCCATATGATACCAACGCTCAGTAGAAGATAACCAAGTCCTCTCATTATTAACCCCCATTAGGATTATTAGGTAAAGTTACCTAGGTCTTACAATGAACCGACCATTTGCATATGACATAGCATAATTACCATCATTTTTTGTGTGAATAATGGCTTTATCAGTTGATAAAGTCAGAAAATTTTCTGTTCTAAAACATTTGTTACTGTAAGCTTGAGTATTTTACGTAATTCAGTGAGTAATATAACATAGGGATTGATTCATTTCATGAAAATTTTATTCATCCTTATTATTCTCAGTTATTAAATTTGTTTCTAATTAGCAAGAAATTTAATAAAAATAGCAAGTATAGCAACCTCTATATAAATATAAGCCTACTAATCATTATTCGGATGCTTGACAAATTTATGTGTATTGCATTGATATTATTATCCTTAACCTAAGTTTTTGATGGAAATTATGAGTGTTTTTGATCTTATTGTTTACCAAAATAATTCCTATCTGAAATTTATTTTTATCTATTAAAATCTAAATCTTTTTTACTGTATTCTATGAAAGTTAACAGTTATTTTGACGTGAAAACATATTTGGGATTTTTAGAGAGGTGAATTTTTCTTCGTAATTTTATCCTGATCGGACTTGTTCAGCGTACAAGTGTACGCTAAAGTGCTACATAGCATAGATGGAAATCCAGCAGATAAACATATTTAATGAGGTATTTAATGAAGCGTGTAGTGATCACTGGCTTGGGTATTGTTTCCAGCATTGGTAATAATCAGAAAGAAGTACTGGCATCTCTGAAAGAAGGTCGTTCCGGGATAACTTTTTCTGAAAAATTCAAAGAGATAGGAATGAGAAGCCATGTATGGGGTAATGTAAAACTGGATACCTCCGGATTGATAGACCGAAAAATTCAGCGTTTCATGAGCGATGCCTCTGTTTATGCTTATCTGGCGATGGAAGAGGCAATTAAAGATTCTGGTCTGGCTGATGATCAGGTTTCCAATATTCGTAGCGGATTGGTAGTCGGTTCTGGTGGTGGTTCCCCGCATAACCAGGTTGCGGGTGCTGATGGGATGCGTACTCGTGGTTTGCGTGGTGTGGGACCTTATATGGTAACCCGCTCAATGGCTTCCGGTGTGTCAGCTTGCCTTGCAACTCCCTTTAAAATCAAAGGGGTAAACTACTCTATCAGTTCTGCATGTTCTACTTCTGCCCATTGCATAGGTCATGCAGCTGAACTTATTCAGTTAGGAAAACAGGATATTGTTTTTGCCGGTGGTGGTGAAGAACTCTGTTGGGAAATGAGTTGTGAATTTGATGCAATGGGTGCACTTTCAACGAAATACAACGAAACGCCAGAAAAAGCGTCCCGTACTTACGATAAGAGCCGTGATGGTTTTGTTATTGCTGGCGGCGGCGGTATTGTTGTTGTGGAAGAATTGGAGCATGCATTGGCACGCGGCGCGCACATATACGCTGAAATTGTTGGTTATGGAGCAACCTCTGATGGTGCGGATATGGTTGTTCCATCTGGCGAAGGTGCGGTTCGGTGTATGAATATGGCACTGCAAGGTGTGAAAGGTTCCATTGATTATGTGAACACGCATGGTACATCTACTCCTGCGGGTGATGTGAAAGAGTTGGAAGCGATCAGTGAAGTCTTTGGTGATACAACACCGGCAATTTCTGCAACAAAAGCGATGACCGGCCATTCACTGGGTGCTGCTGGTGTACACGAAGCGATTTATAGCCTACTAATGTTAGAGCATGGTTTTATTGCACCAAGTATTAACATTGAAGATCTTGATGATAAAGCGGTAGGCATGAATATCATCACTAAACCTACTGAGCAAAAGTTGAATACGGTAATGTCCAATAGTTTTGGTTTCGGTGGTACTAATGCTTCTTTGGTGATGAGTAAGTATTCAGCTTAATTTCCCTCATCACAGGCTATTTCGATCGTGTCCAAACAACAAGGGTCGTTATTTGATGCATCTTAGGTGACCGCGTACAGCGAGTCACCTTTGTGTATACCCGTCATCTTCCAAGTTGCCTCTTTATTGGCTGCACTCGCTCACCCCGGTTACATCGTTATCTATGCTCCCGGGGATTCACTCCCTTGCCGTCGCGATGCATCTTGAAATCCATAGGGTATAGGCTTTTATTTATTACGTTTTGTTTTCAGTAGCCATTTGCTGAATACGGCGCTTGCGGATAATTCGTAATATTGGTGGAATAATCAGAACCAGAGCTGCTAGTATCAATAAACTCTGAGTAATTGTGCTGCTCCACAGAATGCTAAATTCTCCGTTACTAATAGAAAGTGCGCGACGTAAATTTTGTTCCAGCATTTCTCCCAATACGAAACCGAGGATTAATGGCGACATCGGGAAATTCATCTTCCTCAGAATGTAGCCAAAAATACCCAACCCTACCATCAACAGAAGATCAAATGTCGTACTGTGTATGGCGTATACACCAACCGCTGAAACAGTAGCAATAGCTGGAACAAGAAACCAGAGTGGGATAGTGAGCATCCGTGTAAATAGACCTATCATTGGGATATTCATAATCAGTAGGATAATATTGGCAATCAATAAAGCCGCAATTAACCCCCAGACGATATCCGGCTGTTCAGTGAACATTCCCGGCCCAGGCGTAATATTATAGAGCGTTAATGCCCCCATCATAACGGCAGTGGTGCCTGAACCTGGTACTCCTAATGTTAGCATTGGAATAAAGGAGCCACAGGCCGAGGCATTATTAGCCGCTTCTGGTGCTGCTACGCCGCGAATATCACCTTTACCAAATGAATCGCTATTCCCACTGAGCTTCTTCTCAGTCATGTAGGTAATTGCGCTGGCAATAGTCGCTCCTGCGCCAGGCAAAATACCGACAAAGAAACCGATAAAGGATGACCTAAGCGTTGGTATGGCGCATTCAGCCGCTTCCTTGCGATTGAACAGCAGACGGCCTGTTTTGCGGATAATGGTTTTGCCGGCGGAGGTACTCTCTAACATCAGCAAAATTTCGCTGACAGAAAACAGACCTATTACCACAACAATAAATTGAATGCCATCTGACAGATGAACATTGTCGAAGGTAAAACGATAAACCCCGGTGTTGGCGTCTACTCCGACAGTTGCCAGACCCAATCCTATTAATGCTGCTAATAGTGATTTCAGCGGATTCTGGCTCATCATGCTACCCAGACAAGCAATAGCAAAAACCATAAGTGCAAAATATTCAGCAGGGCCGAAAGCCAGTGACCACTGCGCCAGTAATGGTGCAAACAAAATAATGCCGAAAATTGCCAGCAAAGAACCACAGAAAGAACTCACCGCGGAAATAGACAGCGCCACACCTGCACGGCCCTGTTTGGCCATCGGATAACCATCTAATGCGGTCATAATGGCAGCGGCATCACCGGGAACATTCAGCAGAATCGATGATATACGCCCACCATACTCACAACCGATATAAACAGTTGCCAATAAGATCAGGGCAGATTCAGCAGGCAGTTTTAAAGCGAAAGCCAGTGGCAGCAGAATCGCGACACCATTAATCGGCCCAAGCCCCGGTAGCAGCCCAACAATCGTACCGACAAAACAGCCAATTAAAGCAATAATCAGGTTTTGCGGTACCATTGCAACTTCAAAACCTTGACTGAGATACATCCAGGTTTCCATAAATTCTCCGTCAGTTGAGCCAGCTACCGAGAGGCAGGGTTACGTCAAGTAAGCGATCAAAGGCGAAATATAACGTGACGCCAAGGAACACCCCAGAAATGATTGCGGCAGGCAGTGTTGCGTTAAACAACAGCGCGACACTGAATGTCAGCAGCGCTGTAGCCAGAGGAAAACCAAGCCACTCGAATGACCAACCATAAATAACCAAAGAGAGAATCAACAGCATTAGGCGACGGATAACGGGGGCACTAGGCCAATTGCTCTGCTCTGGTTTTTTGAAAAGTAGTAGTAAAGCACAGAGTGCCATCAGAGACAGAATGATCATTGGGAAAGGTCTGGGCCCTAGAGGTTCATAAGTGTATTCGCTCTGAATTCCCCAACCAATAACCATCCCAATGGCACAGAGTACTAACCAGATAGTAGCAAAGATACGATCGCTCATGATGATAACTCTATTATTTGGCTAAGCCAAAAGCTCTGGCTTGTTCACGATATTGTTCAACCTGTTTTTTCACATAGCTGTCCAATTCTTTGCCGGTCATGTTGAATTCGAACAACCCACGGATATCGCGTTGTTTTTTAAAAGCATCTGTTTGTTGTAGTTTATTAAAAGTATCAACCCACCATTGATACTCTTCGTCAGAAACTTTTGGTCCCATGTAAAATCCGCGGATAATCGGCCATACCAAGTCATAACCTTGCTCTTTGGCAGTAGGAATATTGGCTAAATCACCATCCAGTCGTTTATCTGCATAAACAGCCAGAACCCGGATTTTGTCTCCATTCAGATAAGGTACCATCTCGCTCAGATCACCGGAAACCGCCTGAATATGATTACCCAGCAGGGCGGTAACAGGTTCACCACCTCCCTCAAAAGCGACATAACGCATTTTGTGAGGATCAATTCCAACCTCTTTTGCCAGCAGTGCGGTTTTCATCCAGTCCTGACTACCGATAGAAGCGCCGGCACCAAATACAATGCTGTTGGGATTATCCTTAAAAGCATTCATCAAATCGTTCAGGGTACGGTAAGGTGAATCGGCACGGACAGCGATCATTCCATAGTCAGTACCAACACTTGCCAGCCAGCGAACATCGTTAACGTTATAGCGACCAAATTTCCCCTGAGACAAATTGAGCAGAGAGCCGCCAGAAAAGGCGACAATGGTTCCCGCTTCAGTAGGTCGTTGTGCGACGATAGCATTGTAAGCGACAGCACCGACACCACCAGGCATAAAAGTGACACGCATAGGTTTGCTGATCTCTTTCGTATCCAGTAGTGAAACTTGGACCAGCTTGCAAGTCAGGTCGAACCCGCCCCCCGGTTTTGCAGGGGCAATACATTCGGTCCGGTTAGGTGCACTGGCAGAAAAAACACTGCTTGTGCTAAATAGTAAAGCGGTTGCGGCTAACATTTTGATCGTTATAATTTTCATTTGTTTGCTCTCATCAATACGCTTGTAAGATATAATCACTACAAACAGACCTGGTTGACTTAATTAGTAATAACAAAACCTTTCATTTACCTTTCATTAACAAGAAAAGTTGTTGATATGTGATTTCAATCGCTTAAATTTGCGTAGCGTTTCGCATTAATGAGTTTACAAATGGCTACAGGCTTCCTTTTTTGTTTTGGTTTGTTGTAAGTTTCTCGTAGCTTTGATGTTGCTCTGTTTTACTCGCGGTAACTTTACATTCGACTAAGGAGGTATTATGCAAATGGTAATTATTTATTTATGCAATGTGTCAAATTAAATGGAAAATTTATTGAATATAATCAGACTTTATCTTGAGGAAATCTGAATTGAGGAAATGATGAGAAAATTGATTCTTTGTAGTGCTATGGGTAGTGCTATGGCTTTTGCTTTGGCGGGATGTAAAACAGGACTCAGTACTTCGGTATCTGTTAACCAACTGTTATCTGAACAAGTTAAAACGGTGACATCTGATTTGTTAGTTGAAGTCAGTGCCTGTGGTGATTATAAAGACTCCAGACAACCATCAAAATCATTGTTAGACACTCAAGAAAAAGTGCCGGCTATTTTTGCCAATGCGGAATACGTGGAATGTTTTAGAAAAAGTATGGATTCGTTTGCTTACTTTAAAGTTCCTGTGAGTGTAGGGCGTTCAAGTATAACTGGTTCTACTAAGGGCATTCATCTTTACGGTAATGGCGCAGATATCTTGGTGATAAGCGTGCCAAAAGAGATGAAGAAGAAAATTAACCAGATAGATAGTTCAATGGCATCAAAGACCAAAATCTCAATTAATATTAAGAATGATACCGATAAAGTTTTAAAAATGACGGGGTTATCTGCATTTCTTAATGATAAAGAGCCGATGGTGATATCGGATTTTAGTTTAAAAGTAGGTAGTGAAATAAAACTCACTTTGTCTAATGTCTCTGTGGCGTCTGCATTGGATGAACGTTTTGATTTTACTCCTGTGCTCATGGCAATATCTGAATAAATGGAAACGGTAATAGAGAGCTATTACTTAATTCGGTATGACAAAATATCCTGTTATTTATAGCGAGGTATTGGGGTATGAAAATGGAATTGAGTTGAATTGAGTTAGTGTCTGACTATTTTTCAGAAAAATAGGTGTGGCGATATAAACTGGAAATATAGTTATGTCTGTAATTATATTTATACCTTATGGATTTCAAGATGCATCGCGGCGGCAAGGGAGTGAATCCCCGGGAGCATAGCGAACTATGTGACCGGGGTGAGCGAGTGCAGCTAACAAAGAGGCAACTTGAAAGATGATGGGTATATTTATATTAATCGATTAGATATTGAATATATGCGCTTACTTTTAGTGGAAGACCACCCTGAATTATTGCATTGGCTGCAAAAAGCACTGAGTAGTTCAGGATTTGCTGTAGATGTTGCTAGTGATGGCATAGTTGCTGATCAATTATTACAGACAGAAAACTATGCATTATTGATTCTGGATGTTTCTTTGCCTAGGTTGGATGGGCTTTCTCTGTTAGTTCGTTTGCGTAAGCGTGGGCAAAATTTGCCGGTATTATTATTAACGGCGAAAGCCGATGTTTCTGATCGAGTGAAAGGGCTTAATTCTGGTGCCGATGATTACCTGACGAAACCTTTTGATTTACAGGAATTGGAAGCACGTATCCGGGCATTACTTCGGCGTAGTGCAAGTGTTCTACAGGAGACGCTGACATTCGGCTCCCTTATTTATCAGGATGATGGTTACTTTGTTCTGAACGATGAGCCATTGGCTTTGACACCAAGGGAACTTTCGGTTTTGACAACATTGTTCCATCGTCGGGGGAGGCCTGTTTCTAAACAACAGCTCTTTGAACAGGTATTTGCACTGTCAGATGAAGCAAACCCACAAAGTATTGAACTTTATGTACACCGGATTCGGAAAAAATTGTCAGGCAGTAATGTGGGGATCAGTACATTACGGGGATTAGGTTATCGTCTGGAGCGCCAAAAAGATGACATGGTTTAAAGTACCGAACTCATTGTTTCATCAGTTACTCTTGTTTTTTGGTGTTCCACTGTTTGTGTTGGGTTGTTTATCGGTTGGCACCCATTATTTTAGTGCAGAGAATGCGGCGACATTGGCTTATGACCGTACTTTATTGGCATCTGCTCGAACTGTGGCAGAACGGCTGACTGTTAAGAATAACCAATTAATTGTCGATGTACCTTATGTGGTTCTGGATAGTTTTGAGCGAAATATGAATGATAGGCTGTTTTATCAGGTGTTATCACCCGAAGGGGAAATCATTTCCGGTTATGATGATCTGCCTTTGATCCCTAAAGATACGGTTCGCTCCAATTTATACACGGCTTTAGTTTATTTCTATGATGCTGAATATCACGGACATCCTATTAGGGTTGCTGCTCTTTATCAGCCGATCAATGAAGGGGGAATGATGGGAATGGCGTTGATACTAGTTGCTGAAACAGTGGCTTCCCGTCATTATCTTGCTCAACAATTATTAATATCTTCTTTGATGAGCCAAGGAACCGTGGTTGTGTTGACTCTGATTCTGGCTTATTTTCTGTTGAAGCAGTTACTTAAACCACTACATAAACTTTCTGGCGTCATGGTCCGTCGTCCCGCTAATGATCTGACTCCGTTACCGGATATGTTGCCTTGGTCGGAACTTTCCCCATTGTTATATGCATTTAATCGTTATATAGAGCGACTAAAATTGATGGTGAGTCGGCAGGAGAGGTTCAGTGCGGATGCTTCTCACCAACTTAGAACACCATTAACAGTATTAAAAACGCAAGTAGCGGTAGCGCTTGCCAGCAAAGATCCAATGCAATGGAAAGAAAGCTTACAGGCCATTGATAGTACATTGGATAACACTATCTCTCTGACGGATCGTTTATTACAACTCTCTCGTTTGAAAGCGCATGAAAAGGAAGCCGTTCGGGATTATAGGCCGGTTAATCTAGTCGAATTGTTGCAACAGGCATGTTTTTCTCGTTTGCAACAGGCTGAAAGTAAGAATATCGATTTGGGTTATGAAGGCGAAAATGCTCAATGGATCAAGGGGGAAGCTGTATTACTGACGGAAATGTGTGCTAACTTATTGGACAATGCAATTAAATATACACCGGAAGGTGGCATTGTTACGACTAGAGTGATTCTGAACTCTTGTAAGACATACTGTTATTTGGAAGTGGATGACAGTGGGCCAGGGATTGCTAAAGAAGAAGTTAATTTGTCTCTGATGGCTTTTAATCGCCTTGATAATGCTGCGGGGCATGAAGGGGCAGGATTAGGATTAGCTCTGGTAAAAGATATCGGTATTTATCATGGTACTCATCCCCAATTATTGCCCAGTGAAACACTGGGCGGTTTATTAGTAAGAATTCCTTTCAGGCTTTCTGATGATTAATTTTCTGAGGTTTTTTTGTTTTACGATTAAAAAGAGGAATGCGTAATTGTTGTGCCAGTATGACCCCTAGCAGTGTTATGCTGCCACCAATCAGATGGTAACTATGCATTTTTTCATGTAGCACCAGAATAGCGATAATAGCTGTAAATATCGGTGTTAAATTCATAAATATGGCAGCAGTATTAGCGCCAAGTTTTATGACACCTTGTATCCATAAATAGGGAGCAATGATCGAGGCTGGAATACTGGCAAATAAGACTAACGAGATATTGTCGGCATTCAATTGAACATCTTTGGTCAACAGGAAATTTGGCAGCAATAGCAGGACGCCAAAAGCAATCTGCACATACAGGGATTGCCAGTTGGGTAATGGAATAGACCAGTGTTTGGTTAACACGCCATAGAGTGCGTAGGAGATGGAAGCAATCAACATCATCAATTCACCGCGGCCTAAACCGTGTTGCAATAATGATATGGGATCACCGGCGCTGACCAACCAGACTAAACCAGACAGAGATAGAATGGTACCAAGAGCAATACCGACAGTGGGGATAGCACGTAAAACAAATATACTGATGACAACAGTCAAAAGAGGAATCAATGAGCTAAGAATTCCCATAAATGTTGCACTGATACTCTGTGCAGCGTAATAGGCTAGGCTTTGATAAAGTACCATGCCAAGTGCGCCAAGAATTAATAATTTCCACCAATATTGACAGACTGTTTTCCATCGACGAATGACAGAGAGTACAACAAAGGGTGTTAATGTGAGAAAGGCTAGGAACCAGCGATAAAAAGAAATTGCCGCCGGATCAATAGCTGTAGCGGAGGCTTTACTTACTACGGCATTAATTGACCAAATCAGGACTGCTAGAAACGGGAAAATTATATTCATATAGATAGTCGCATTGAGATAAAAATGAGTGTGTTTAGTCTAATGGTGTCTGATTTATTATATACATATCCTATGGATTTATGTTTGGTTAATACGCCAAAGAGTGCGTAGGAGATGGAAGCAAGTAACATCATCAATTCGCCGTGGCCTAATACGACAGCCGTACTTATTTCTCTTAACAGAAAAGACACTCATAGAAAAGCTTAATTCATGCGGTTTCTCAGAATTGTGAGCATCAAAGAAAATGCAACTTTCTGGTATCTACGGCTGTAGTACTAAACCGTGTTGCAATAATGATATGGGATCACCGGCGCTGATCAATCAGATTAAACCAGACAGAGATATCGTTTTTTTGCCAACATAACTAACTTTTTATATTTAAGGAGTTAAATATGCCAGCAGCTCAAGCTTATGCTCCACCCGGTTTTTGGGGGCCTTGGATTGATTTACAAGGATGGTTTGGTAGTAACAGCCACGGTGTTATACCCTATGGATTTCAAGATGCTTCGCGGCGGCAAGGGAGTGAATCCCCGGGAGCATAGGTAACTATGTGACCGGGGTGAGCGAGTGCAGCCAACAAAGAGGCAACTTGAAGGATAACGGGTATAGATATACTTTCGATACAGAATCACAGGCTCCATCCACTTTTTCCGTTGAAATACAATATGTAGATGAACCAACACTAAAAACGATACAAACTATAGGCCCTGGTGATTATCTGGTCCGTAGTAACGGCGGAATAGGAACAGATAGAATCAGGTGTAAAAGTCATTCTATAGGACAAAACATTAGAATTACTTGGTAATTTATTTTAATATACTGTTAATTGCAGCCCTACCCGAACTTTAAGTAGGGCTATATTCTGTAAAATCGTTCAGTATAGTAGGATCAAAATTATGAGAAATTTATTGGTTATTATGTTACTTATATCGGCCATAACAGGGTGTTCTAGTAATCCAGATAAACAAGTACAAAGAGAAGATGGATTGAAATTTACATTCTCATCCGGTGATAAATTTATCTTAACCCGAGCCTGTACAGATCAAATCGATTATATAGGGGTAGATGAAGGCGGTAATAACCAATTAGCAATAGTGGTAAAAAAAAATAAGCCCTGTTTTCCCTACCTTGATACATTAATCAATAAAAATATCGGCTCCCAAGTGACAATATCATTCAAAGGTATACCTATTATATTGAATACCATCCAAACTGCTTTAGGCCCTTCATTCAGAATGGCGGTAAAAGATACACAACAAGCCATGAATATCGTTGATATATTGAAAAACTAAATAGTAATCAGTTCCTTGCTAAAAAATCAATTATACCCTATGGATTTCAAGATGCATCGCGACGGTAAGGAAACGAATCCCCGGGAGCATAGATCACTATGTGATCGGGGGGGCGTGAATACAGCCAACTTTTTTGATGTGGGTTATAGCTCATCTTCTGCTTTTATCGCTATGTTTCAGCAATTGGCAGGCACGACACCGGAACGTTTCAGGAAAAGTTAGCAACAAAAGAAACCGTTATTATGGGTTTTGTTATAATTAAATGGCAGAATAGTTCGCTACGTCCGTTTTAATGCCACAGGATGGAATTAAGTGAAGATTCTGGTTGATGAAAATATGCCTTATGCTGATCAACTATTTCAGCAATTGGGGGATGTACAAGCTATTCCGGGGCGTGCGGTACCGGAAGGTGTACTGGATCATGCTGATGCATTTATGGTCCGCTCAGTGACTAAAGTTAATGAAGAATTACTGAAAGGCCGCGCGGTAAAATTTATCGGTACGGCTACCGCAGGGACTGATCATGTGGATCAGTCGTGGTTATCTCAGGCTGGAATCGGGTTTTCAGCGGCGCCGGGATGTAATGCCATTGCTGTGGTTGAATATGTTTTCTCAGCGTTAATGTTGCTAGCTGAACGTGATAATTTTGAGCTTAAGGATAAAGTTGTCGGAATCGTCGGTGTCGGTAATGTCGGAAGTAGACTGGCGGAACGGTTAGCCGTTCTTGGTATCCAGACACTTTTATGTGATCCGCCAAGAGCTGCCAGAGGGGATATCGGTGAATTTTGTCCACTGGAAAAATTGGTCAAAGAGGCGGATATTCTGACATTCCATACTCCATTGAATCTATCGGGCCCCTACAAAACACACCATTTGGTAGATGCTGAATTATTGTCGGCTTTGCCGGATAACCGCATATTGATTAACGCCAGTCGCGGTGAAGTTATTGATAATCAAGCGCTGCTTGCTGCATTGAAACGCGGCAAGAAACTGAGTGTTGTTCTGGATGTTTGGGAGCCGGAACCTGATTTATCCCTACCATTACTGGAATTAGTTGATATTGGTACACCGCATATCGCGGGTTATACCCTCGAAGGTAAAGCGCGTGGTACCACACAGGTATTTGAAGCTTACTGTGAATTCCTTGGTCAACCCCGTAAAGTGGCTTTATCTGATCTCTTGCCAGAGCCAGATTTCAGCCGGGTTACCCTGCATGGAAATGTCACTCAAAGTACACTGAAGCGGTTGATGCATTTAGTGTATGATGTACGCCGCGATGATACCCCGTTACGGCAAGTTGCTGATCAAAAAGGGCAATTTGATTATTTGCGTAAAAACTATTTAGAACGCCGGGAATGGTCATCCCTAACTGTATGTTGTGATAATAGAGAGAGTGCTGAGTTGCTAGCTGCTCTTGGTTTCAGTACAGAACTGATTTAATCCGTGCAGAAATATATCTGCATGTCAGAAAGATAGATGGAGAAAACCAACATGTCAGAAGGTTGGAATATTGCCCTATTGGGTGCGACAGGGGCAGTAGGTAAAGCGATATTGGCGTTATTACAAGAGCGTCAGTTTCCCGTTAGTGAATTGTACCCTCTCGCCAGTGAGCGCAGTGCCGGTGAAAGCCTGCGTTTTAATGGCAAAAATTTTGTTGTTGGTGATGCTGCTGATTTTGACTGGTCACAGGTACAGCTCGCTTTTTTTGTGGCTGGGTTAGAGGCCACGACACAATATATTGAAAAAGCGACAGAAGAAGGTTGTTTGGTTATCGATAGCAGTGGGTTGTTTGCTATGGAACCTGATGTACCTTTAGTTGTTCCGGGGGTGAATCCTCATGTTTTGGCGGATTATCGTAACCGAAATATTATTGCCTTGGCAGATAGTATGACCAGTCAGGTACTGACAGCCATTAAACCGCTGGTGGATGCGGCTGGAATTGCACGTTTGCATTTGACTAATCTGTTTTCTGTTTCTGTTCACGGCAAAGCGGCAGTTGATGAATTAGCCGGGCAGAGTGCTCGTTTGCTTAATGGCATCCCTTCGGAGCCCGGTCGTTTCAGTAAACAACTGGCATTTAATCTTTTGCCGTTGCCAACAGATGCTGAAGGTTCTGTGCGTGAAGAGCGTCTCCTTGTGGATCAGATACGCAAAATTTTACAGGATGAGGGATTACCCATTTCAGTGAGTTGCGTTCAGTCTTCCGTTTTTTATGGCAATGCTCAAGTAGTCCATTTGGAAACATTGCGTCCGGTTGGGGTGGAAGAAGCACGAGAAGAATTAGAGCGGATGGTTGATATTAACGTTGCATCAGATGAAGGCGATTATCCAACTCCAGTGACAGAAGCATCGGGTAATGATGTGCTGAGTATTGGTTGTTTGCGCCATGATTATGGTATGCCGGAAATATTACAATTCTGGTCTGTGGCCGATAACATCCGGTTTGGTGGTGCATTAATGGCTGTTGAGACAGCGGAAAAACTGATTCAGGAGCAATTTTACTGATGTTCGGTACAGAACAAACAGGATCTGTGCCAGATTCAAAGATGAAAATTGCATTGGGAATTGAGTACGATGGCAGCCGATATTATGGCTGGCAGCGTCAGCAGGAAGTAAAAAGTGTTCAGGGATGCCTTGAGGAAGCACTATCAAAAGTTGCCGATGAACCCATATCGGTATTTTGTGCTGGTCGGACCGATGCTGGAGTACATGCAACAGGGCAGGTTGTGCATTTTGAAACGTCTGTTCAGCGCAAGGATGCGGCGTGGACAATGGGCGTGAACGTATATTTACCGCCGGATATTGCTGTTCGTTGGGTGAAAACCGTGGATGACGGTTTCCATGCCCGTTTTAGTGCAACTGCTCGGCGATATCGTTACATTATTTTTAATCATCGTTATCGTCCAGCAGTGCTGGCCAATGGTGTGACCCATTTTCACTATCCACTGGATGAAAAGCGGATGCATCAAGCTGCGCAATGTTTATTAGGGGAAAATGATTTTACCTCTTTCCGTGCAGTTCAATGCCAATCTAAAACGCCTTGGCGTAATGTGATGCATATTAATATCAATCGTTACGGACATTACGTCGTCATAGATATTAAAGCCAATGCTTTTGTGCATCATATGGTGCGTAATATTGCGGGTAGTCTGATGGAAATTGGCTGTGGGAATCAGGATATTAACTGGATGGCCCAGTTGCTTGCTTTAAAAGATCGGACGAAAGCCGCTGCGACGGCAAAAGCAGCAGGGTTGTATCTGGTTGCTGTTGATTATCCGGTGCAATTTGATTTGCCTGGCGCTGTTATGGGGCCTCTGTTTTTGGCAGATGATCTGATTTAACATTTCTAGTTGCCGACACGGATGTTTTGGCATAGCGGGGAATATTATGGAATTTCTGACTCATTTTGTTGATTTTGCCAAATTTATTATTGATTTCATTCTCCATATTGACATTCATTTAGCCGAGCTGGTTGCACAATATGGTGATTGGGTATATGGCATTCTGTTTCTGATTTTATTTTGTGAAACAGGA
Organism: Photorhabdus africana; assembly: GCF_035181445.1. Taxonomy (NCBI): domain Bacteria; kingdom Pseudomonadati; phylum Pseudomonadota; class Gammaproteobacteria; order Enterobacterales; family Morganellaceae; genus Photorhabdus; species Photorhabdus africana. The sequence continues at coordinate 39,820 of NZ_JAXBVE010000020.1, read as the reverse complement.
TTGGTGATTACTCCGTTTCTGCCGGGAGATTCGCTGTTATTTGTTGCCGGCGCTTTAGCGGCTCTGGGCTCAAATGATCTGAATGTGCATATCATGGTGGTATTGATGATTACTGCGGCTATTATTGGTGATGCGGTGAACTATGCTATTGGTCGCATTTTTGGCGAAAGGTTATTTACTAACCCAAATTCAAAAATTTTCCGCCGCAGTTATTTAGATAAAACACATGAGTTTTATGAAAAACATGGTGGGAAAGCAATTATTTTGGCGCGATTTGTACCCATTATTAGAACATTTGCACCATTTGTTGCAGGTATGGGGAAAATGTCTTATCGTCGTTTTGCTGCTTATAACGTGATTGGCGCACTAGTTTGGGTACTGTTATTCACCTATTCTGGTTATATATTCGGTGATATGCCAATGGTACAACAGAATTTGAAACTGTTGATTGTCGCTATCATCTTTATTTCAATCCTGCCCGGAGTGATTGAAATCTGGCGTCATCGTCGTGCGGTGATGAAGCAGAAGAGTGATAACCGGTAACAGGTTTGAGCAGTTTTTTATCCACACTGTAATAGCATTGTGGTTTAATGGCACACAATAACAAAACTGGCATAAGCCAGATTCAGACGGAAAGATCATTCAATGAGCTGGATTGAAAAAATTCTTAATAAAAGCAACATTACCCAAACGCGTAAAGCGAATATCCCAGAAGGGGTTTGGACTAAATGTGATAGTTGCAGTCAGGTGCTCTACCGTGCTGAGCTAGAGCGCAATCTTGAGGTTTGCCCTAAATGTGATCATCACATGCGTATTTCGGCGCGTACCCGCTTGGCTACATTCCTTGATGAAGGGGCAACGGCGGAATTAGGAGGGGAATTAGAGCCAAAAGATATTCTTAAATTCCGCGATTCCAAAAAGTATAAAGATCGTATATCAGCAGCGCAGAAGCAAACCCAAGAAAAAGATGCGCTAGTCGTGATGAAAGGTACCCTGAGTGGTATGCCAGTTGTTGTTGCTGCTTTTGAATTTGCATTTATGGGCGGTTCCATGGCTTCGGTTGTTGGTGCCCGTTTTGTCCGTGCCGTAGAACAGGCGTTGGCAGACAATTGTCCTCTGATTTGTTTTTCTTCCAGTGGTGGCGCTCGTATGCAAGAGGCATTGATGTCACTGATGCAGATGGCGAAAACCAGTGCTGCTTTAGCAAAAATGCAGGAACGCGGTTTGCCTTATATCTCTGTCATGACCGATCCAACAATGGGCGGTGTTTCAGCAAGTCTGGCGATGTTGGGTGATATCAATATTGCTGAACCAAAGGCATTGATTGGTTTTGCCGGGCCACGAGTGATTGAGCAGACTGTTCGTGAAAAATTACCGTCCGGTTTCCAGCGTAGTGAGTTTTTGCTGGAAAAGGGGGCAATTGACATGATTGTTCGTCGCCCTGAAATGCGTGACACACTTGCCAGTTTACTTTCTAAACTAACTCATCAGTCGCAGCCAGGTACTAAGCCAATTGTTGCTGAATTTGTGGCCGAACCCGCTGATGTTGAGGCGGATATTCAAATAAGTACCAATAAAGAAGATGTCTGACACTTTACAAATTCCTCAAGCCACGTCGCCATTGATGACGTGGCTTTCCTACCTTGGGAACCTGCATGCTACGGCCATTGATATGGGGCTTGAGCGTGTGGGGAAACTTGCCCGAACTTTGGCGTTGGTTAATCCTGCACCTAAAGTGATAACCGTATCTGGTACTAATGGTAAAGGTACTACCTGTTGCACGATAGAATCTATTCTGTTGGCGGCTGGGCTGAGAGTGGGTGTTTACAGCTCTCCGCATCTTGTACGTTATACCGAAAGAGTTCGTATTCAGGGTAAAGAGTTACCTGAACAGGAATTCTGTCGTGTATTTGCGGATATTGAATCTCGTCGCGGTGATATTTCGCTGACTTATTTTGAATATGGCACATTAGCGGCTTTGCAACTGTTTAAACAAGCTTGTCTGGATGTGGTCATCTTAGAAGTCGGCTTAGGTGGGCGACTGGATGCGACAAATATTGTGGACGCCGATATTGCCGCTATTACCAGTATTGCAATTGATCATATTGATTGGTTGGGTGCCGATCGCGAACATATTGGTCGTGAGAAAGCAGGTATTTTCCGTAAAGATCGCTTTGCCGTGGTTGGTGAGCCGGATATGCCATCTTCTATTGCGGAAGTTGCGGGTGAATTAGGAGCCAAGTTGTTCCGTTGTGGCGTTGACTGGCGTTTCTCTCAACAGGATAAAAATTGGCACTGGCAATCTGATGATAGGCTATTTAGCAACCTACCTTTGCCAAATGTTCCTCTGATGAATGCTGCAACGGCGATGGGTGTTATTTGTTGCTTGTTACGACAAGATGATAAAGTCAGTCGAGCTATTAATGAGAGTGCAATCCATCAAGGGCTACAGAAAGCGCAGTTGCCTGGGCGTTTCCAGATAGTTCGTGAAAATCCATTGTTGATCTTGGATGTGGCTCATAATCCCCATGCGGCGGCTTATCTGGTACAGAAATTGGCCCAGTTGCCCTGTCAGCCGGGCAGTAGAATCCTTGGTGTAGTGGGTATGCTAGGTGATAAAGATATTGCCGGTACGCTGACTTGCCTGTCACAGCAAATAAATGAGTGGTATTGCGCTCCGTTGACTGAGCAGCGTGGTGCAGATGCACAGACACTGGCTCAGCATCTTGGACAGCCACGAGTATTTACTGATGTGGAAAGTGCTTGGCATCAGGCGATGGCTGATGCTGATGAGCAAGATATTGTTGTCGTTTGTGGCTCATTCCACACGGTAGCATATGTCATGGAGGCTCTGGACAGGGAGAAAGGAAGTGGCAAGTAAATTTCAGAATCGTTTGGTGGGTACAATTGTGTTGGTAGCATTGGGTGTCATTGTGCTGCCTGCGTTGTTAGACGGCAACAAGAAATATAACGAAGATAAATTTGCATCAATTCCCTTGGTTCCAAAGCCAGGGGATGAGCAAGAAATTGACTCTATACCTCCTCTTAATCCACCAATATTATCAGTGCCTCTGGAAGATGAGACAGAGGCATTGCAGCCAGAAACACTGGAGCAGCAGGAAATACCATTGGTTACCACTCCTCAGCCTGCGCCGATAGTCCCTCCTGCTGTTCAGCCAGAAATGAAGCCTCAACCACAGATTAAGCTTGAACCAAAACCAGATACGAAGCTGCCAGCACCGGCGCTTAAACCTAAACCAAACATTAAGCCAGAGCCGAAACCTGAAGTTAAACCGGTTGAAGCCGCCCCGCAAGGGCAGGCTTATATCGTACAGCTGGGTGCTTTGAAAAATGCCGGAAAGGTAGATGAAATCGTTGCCAGACTACGTTTGTCTGGTTATCAGGTTTATACGGTTCCTTCCTCTCCGGTTCAGGGGCAATTAACGAGAATATATGTCGGTCCGAATGCTTCTAAGCACCAACTTGACTCGGCATTATCAGAATTGAAAAGTTTGACTGGGTTACAAGGGCAGGTAAGGAGTTACAGGCCGTAATAAAAGTGGGTGATGCCTATGTGACAAATAGGACAACTATCATGAAGAAGTAAATATTAAGTGACTGCGGCGATGATGATGATTCAAATTCGTCGCCTTAATTATTTTCAGCGGGATAGGAAATCTGCTACGCAAACGTTTTCGTTTTCTGTTAGAATGCACCTGAAACGGATGCCGAGGTGTCTATTTTGGAATTAAAACATGGTTTGGATTGATTACGTTATTATCGCCATTATTGGCTTCTCGGCATTAGTTAGCCTGATTCGTGGGTTTATTCGTGAGGCATTATCACTGGTCACTTGGGGATGTGCTTTCTTTGTGGCAAGCCATTTCTATACTTACTTAGCGGTTTATTTCACCCGTTTTGAAGATGAATTGGTGCGTAACGGGATTGCTATTGCGTTGCTGTTTATTGCTACTTTGATTGTCGGTTCCGTGGTGAACTATGTGATAGGTTCTCTTGTGCAACGGACTGGATTGTCAGGTACTGATCGGGTACTGGGGATCTGCTTTGGGGCATTACGTGGTGTGCTGATTGTCGCTGCTATTCTGTTTTTTCTGGATACATTTACACCATTGGCTCGAAGTGAGGATTGGAAACAGTCACAACTGATCCCGCAGTTCAGTCATATCATAAGGTGGTTCTTTGACTACCTGCAAAATGCGTCAAGTTTCTTGCCGGAGAAATATACCTCTCCGTTTGGCTGATGAGGAAGAACTACATGTGCGGTATTGTTGGTATCGTCGGTTTTACACCGGTTAACCAGTCGATTTATGATGCGTTGACGGTGCTTCAGCACCGTGGGCAAGATGCTGCGGGCATTGCCACTATTGATGGTAACAATGGGTTTCGTTTACGCAAAGCCAATGGCTTAGTGAGAGATGTGTTTGAAGCCCGGCATATGCTGCGTTTACAGGGAACGATCGGGATTGGTCATGTTCGCTACCCGACAGCGGGCAGTTCCAGTGCATCGGAGGCTCAACCGTTTTATGTGAACTCTCCATTTGGTATTACATTGACACACAATGGTAATTTGACGAATGCTCATCAGTTGAAGAAAAATTTGTTTGAGAATGCCCGTCGCCATGTGAATACCACGTCAGATTCTGAGATTTTGCTCAATGTTTTTGCGAGTGAACTGGATTGCTTCCAGCATTATCCATTGGAGCCTGACAATATTTTTGCGGCAGTAGCGGCAATGCATAAACAGGTGAGTGGTGCTTATGCCTGCATTGCGATGATTATTGGTCATGGATTAGTGGCTTTCCGTGATCCGCATGGTATTCGTCCGTTGGTTTTAGGTAAGCGTACTTTGGATGATGGCCGTAATGAGTATATGGTTGCTTCTGAAAGCGTTGCATTGGATACACTAGGCTTTGAATTCCTGCGGGATGTTGCATCAGGTGAAGCGATTTATATTACTGAACAAGGTCAGTTATTTACTCGTCAATGTGCTGAAAATCCTTCTCTGACTCCCTGTTTATTTGAATTTGTCTATTTGGCTCGCCCAGATTCCTTTATTGATAAAATTTCGGTTTATAACGCCCGCATACGGATGGGGCATAAGCTAGGGGCGAAAATTGCCCGTGAATGGGAAGATTTGCATATTGATGTGGTTATTCCAATCCCCGAAACATCTTGCGATGTTGCGCTAGAAATTGCGCGTATACTTGGTAAACCCTATCGTCAGGGATTTGTGAAAAACCGTTATGTTGGCCGGACATTTATCATGCCTGGGCAACAGGAACGCCGGAAATCAGTCCGCCGTAAACTGAATGCTAATCGCGCAGAATTCCGTGATAAAAATGTGCTATTGGTGGATGATTCTATCGTACGTGGTACAACGTCAGAACAGATTGTTGATATGGCTCGTGAAGCTGGCGCGAAGAGAGTTTATCTTGCTTCGGCAGCACCGGAAGTACGTTTCCCGAATGTTTATGGCATTGATATGCCCAATGCAAATGAACTGATTGCTCATGGGCGTGAAGTGGATGAAATTCGCCAACTTATTGGTGCAGATGCATTGATATTTCAGGATTTAACCGATCTGATCGACGCGGTTCGTGAAGAAAACCCGGATGTTGATGGGTTTGAGAGTTCAGTATTCAATGGTGTTTATGTTACCAAAGACGTTGACCAGACTTATCTCTATTATCTGGAGAATCTGCGTAAAGACGATGAAGTAAAACTGAATAATCAGAATGAAATCGAAAATCTGGATATCTATAATGAAGGTTGATGGCCTTCGGGTTTAGCAAAAACCGCCGTAAACCCTTTACGGCGGGGAGTAGTCACATAGTTGTTCAGTGTTTGTATGAGGAAAAAATGAAAAGATTGATAGTAGGGCTTACAGGAGCAAGTGGGGCCATTTATGGCATAAGGCTACTGCAAGTTTTACAACCAGTTGAAGGGGTAGAAACACATCTGGTTATCAGTCATTCCGCTCGCCAGACACTGGCACTTGAAACAGATTATAGTTTACGGGATGTACAGGCGCTGGCTGATGTTGTGTATGACAACAGAGATATCGCTGCTGCCATCTCTTCAGGTTCATTCAAAACTTCGGGCATGGTAATTCTACCATGCTCAATGAAAACCCTTTCAGGTATTGTCCACAGTTATACTGATGGATTAGTGACCAGAGCGGCAGATGTTGTATTGAAAGAAAGTCGCAAGTTAGTGCTTGGGGTGAGGGAAACGCCATTGCATTTGGGGCATCTCAGGCTGATGACTCAAGCGGCAGAAATTGGCGCGGTGATTATGCCGCCTGTGCCTGCATTTTATCATCAGCCTCAACAGATTCAGGATATTATTGACCAGACGGTTAACCGAGTGCTTGATCAGTTTGATATTGAGCTACCTCATGATCTATTTACCCGCTGGCAAGGGGCTAAAAGTGTTGAAATTTAGCATCCAGTAAGTCTTGAAATGCCTCTTTTAGCTGAAAATAGCGGAAGCCAAAACCCGCTTGTTCCAAGTTATGTGGTATTGCCTGTTGTCCGCCCAATACCAGAGCCGCAGCTTCTCCCATCAGTAATTTCAGCACAAAAGCAGGCGTTCGGATAATGGCAGGACGGTGCAATACTTCTCCCAGTGTTGCGGCAAATTGATCATTATGTACTGGATAAGGGGCGGTCATATTAAAAGGACCACTTAAACCGGGCGTCATTAACAGGTAATAGATACCATTCACCATATCGTCAATATGAATCCAGGGCAGATACTGTTTTCCGCTTCCCATTGGGCCACCAAGCCCAAGACGGAACAAGGGAAGCATTTTTTTCAGTGCTCCGCCGTTTTTTGCCAGTACAACACCAGTACGTAAAAGACAAACACGGGTTTTATCACTGGCTGCCTGTAATGCAAGTTGTTCCCACTGCTTACAGAGCTGATGAGTAAATTCATCATGAGGTGGCTCATGCTCTGTGACAACTGTTTGATTCTGATCCCCGTAATAGCCTACCGCAGAGCCGGAAATAAAGACTTCTGGTGGTGTCTGGCTGGCATTAATAAGCTTGCTGAGTTGCTCCGTTAATGTCCAGCGACTCTGGCACAGCTTCTCTTTTTGCGTTGAAGTCCATAGTTTGTTTGCTATGGGCTCGCCAGCAAGATTGATTACGGCATCAAAATCGTTGAGATCGGTTTTATCTTTCAGACTGGTCCAGCATTCAGCTTGATTGCTGAATAGAGAATAAACTTTTTGAGGTGAGCGGCTTAGAATAGTAATGGAATGGGATAGGGAAAGAAGTTGGCAAACCAGACGGCTACCAATCAAACCTGTTCCTCCAGTGATTAAAATACGCATAACCACTCCTATAACCTAAATTGTTGATATAAGAACTGTTGTTGATATAAAAACTATAGCATATAGCAGAGATATAAGGGTTGGTAGTTAAAGATATAGCTATCTGTCAGCCTGATCAAGTTTTGCGGGGAAATAGTTACCCCGCAGACATATTAGATTTTACTGTAGGCAATTTGAGTAGCGGGGCGCTGACTGATCGTGTCAAACCACTTTTTCACTGTCGGATAATCATTCAGATCAATACTCTGACGTTCATAAGCACGAACCCACGGATAAGTTGAGATATCAGCAATACTGTATTCCTGACCGCTCAGATAGGGTGTTTTTTCCAATTGGGTATTCAGGACTTGATACAAGCGCTTTGTCTCTTCCTGATAACGATTAATCGCGTAAGGGACTTTTTCCGGCGCGAAATGACTAAAATGGTGATTTTGTCCTAGCATCGGGCCAAAGCCACCGACCTGCCAAAACAGCCATTGCAAGCTTTGGACACGCTCACGCACATCTTTGCTAAGTAACTTGCCCGTTTTTTCTGCCAGATAAGTAAGAATAGCGCCAGATTCAAAAATAGCGATAGGTTTGCCACCATCGATTGGTTGCTGATCAACAATCGCGGGAATCTTATTATTAGGCGAAATGGCGAGAAATTCAGGTTTGAATTGATCTCCTGCGCTAATATCAATTCGGTGAATAGTATAGGGAAGGCCAGCTTCTTCCAGGAAGAGTGTGATTTTATGGCCGTTTGGCGTTGGAGCATAATACAGATCGATCATGGAACCTCCAGTGGAACACGTAATGGCATCACACATTATCATTAATTGGTATAGCGTGTAAGGTATGTTGATACCCTTCTTGGCATGAATAATGATCTTCCTGAACAGCACGACAGGAAGATCTATTAATAAAAGAGGTGATCAGCTTTTCTTCTGGAGAAAAGCATACTTATCTGGAGCTTGTTTTTATGCTGCCATCCGCGTTAACTGTTGCCCGACTTCCGCCGTACAGATCTTTCCTGAAAGTAGAGTAATCTGTGTGGACATCATCGCGGCCTTCTACTTCTAATTGTGCCAATATTTCCTGGCTAGATACGCTAAATCCTTTGGCATGTATAGGAGAAGAGAAAGGTTCGGTATAGAGATTCAATCCCCACTGAGGCGCTAAACCGTGGTTAGCTGCACCTAAATTAACTTCAATCATAGAATGATGATTATCATCAACCAGATAACCTGTTGCCAGCCATCGAGTGAGTTCTTTCATTTCCCGATCCCCACGTTGAATTGATTGCTCTGGTGATTCCCCGTTAGTAGGCGCACCTAAAGCAAGATCATTTTTCAGGCCCGCACTCAGCAACCTAGCCGCAGTAATAAAACGGTCTGTAGTACCGGAAGGTGCAGCGACAGTTGGCAAATTGTGTAAAGCTGCATCCTTGGAAAATCCGGTATTTTCTTTCACATTCCAGACAGAAAAGCCATTGCCACGTTGTACGATAATGTTTTTCTTAGCTAATTCTTGATGTGCTTTGATAGGTTCTGACCGACTAAATTGATAGTCAGTTCTATCCAGTCGGTTGCGAGGATTTAAACTGGCAAACGCCAATTCCCGGTTGGTCAAACGATTATTGGCCTCAAGTGAAGCGGCGGATGACCAGACACTATCCTTATCAGGAGCTGGTGCTCTGAAATCATTCTGAACTTTTGTAAGGCTATTGCCAGCCAGAGCAGGGTTACTGATAACTTCTTGCCCATTTACCTGTTTAGTCACCTGATATAATTCAGGATTTTCAGAGGCATTAAATTTATTTTCATTTTTAAAAGTGTAGAGTGCTAATTGATCAGGTAAGGGCTTTTCCTTAGTGGAACCGCGGGCAGGTGCAAAGTTTTTACTTTCCAAGTAACCAATATCAATTATATCTTTGAATTCTGATTTCAATTCGGGTGATGAATAGATCTTCTCCAGAGTGTCCCTGAAATAAGCTGAGTTGGTGAGATCATAATAAGCAGTGGCTTTCTCCCTCAATGTCAGCGGTTCTGTATCAGCCCTATCAGATCTGGCGCCATTCTGTTGTGCTTCGCTAATGATTCGAGTAAATCCACCTGCGCCAAGCTGACCGATAATACTAAAACCGGGTTTATCACCGGTATAGGCATTAAGCATCTTAGTGATTGCGGTTAATTCATTACCCTCCGCCCGAACGAAAAGTTTTACCAAATTAGATAAGAGAGAATCAACTGTTTTGTGGGCAGCGGTGCTTTTACTGGCTAGGTGAGAAATATTAGCTTCAATTTGTTTATTGGTCACGACGGACTTTTCATTCCATCGTGTGATAATAGAGGTCGGTGCTGTAAGTGGATTATCAATGGTATTATTTAATAATGGCTCGCAGCAGTGGCAAGTTTTATCTGTTGTAGTTGTTTGATGCAACTCATTTTGAGGAATATCAATCCTGGTATTAGCTCTCTGTATTGAAAAGTCTGGCATATTTTTTCTCCATTATGTTATTGTATTTTTTGCTGTGAACTTTTTAAATTTACCGCTTGAGAAAACAGGTCAAACCAAAATATTGTGGGATGAAGCTGAAGTGGTGGGCTTAGTTTCTGGAAAAGGAAGTTCAGCTCTTATTTTTTGCAGGTTCCCCAGAATATTAGCCAAGTCAGTAGCATCGATTCGCTCTATATCTTGTAATAAACAGAGACGAATAGTTTGTGTTGGCTGATGTAATGCGAGCCATGCTCCGCCAAGTATATTTATATTACTGTTTAATGAGAGCCAAAATTCCGCATCACTATTAATAAATGAAGCTACTGTATGATGAAAAGTCAGCATTGATCCCGTTGAATCGACTTCTAACCACCAGGGGCCATAATCACCAATGTTCAATTGCACTGCACCGGTAGAAAGATTCAACATAATGTTGGTTTGAGCGGCAAAATCTGCGCATAATTTTTCTAATTTGGACATAAATAAATCTCATCAAAAAAATCAACAGTAAAATATTGCCTAATTATGCAGTTGAAACACAAGGTAGTCTATCAAAAATAGACAAAAATATTGTAAGAATTAATCAGATAGATGGATTATGGGTGGTAACCAAATAATATCGTCAACGTATAGTGACGGTTAGCTTTTATGAAGAATTTGGCGATAAACTTAGCGGGATAAGGTGATATTGCCAATTTCAATACGGTCCTCGGTGATAATTTTTGGGTCATTTTAGACTGAGGGGGTAGAACGAATATATTGCTTTATATGACCGCGACAGTAATCTGCATATTATTTAATAATATTAAAATGAAAATATATACCCTATGGATTTCAAGATGGATCGCGGCGGCAAGGGAGCGAATCCCCGGGAGCATAGATAACGATGTGACCGGGGTGAGTGAGTGCAGCCAACAAAGAAGCAACTTGAAAGATGACGGGTATATTATTAATGAATTTATTATTGCTGTTCTAGTTGAGCATAGATGGAATTTTTTCATTATTTAATTCATCAAAAATAAAATTTAATGATTAATCATGATAGTTAGTAAGGATAATATTTTTATCATGTAAATCAAAATATTATTTTTTTGTTTTTGTGGTGATTATAACTCTATGTCAGGTGAATACGTTTGGGTTTTTTATTTTTTGTGGATTTAGTATTTGTGAAATTAAATAAATCAATGATCTGTATTGTTATTTTGTTGCCATTTTTAACTTTATATTTTTCATAATTATATTCGTTTTGCATTTATTGAATTTTATTACAATTACAGACTTGAGTGAATGAATTTTCTCTCCCACTATTATTAGTGTATCGACCTGATAATAAGTGTCGAACTAATATTCCAGAATAAAAAAAGGAAGATAATAATTATGAGCGAATTATGCCCAAGCGGCACTATTAATAGCCAAAAAATGACAGAAAATTGGGTGGAATTTCAATTAGTTGATGAACAAGGTAATCCATTATTGAATATGCCTTATCGTCTGATAAGTAGTGGGAGGTTGCGAGATGAGCGCAAAGGTGTGACTAATAATCAAGGATTACTTAGGGAAGAAAACTTATCACCTGATGCGGTAACGTTATATATCAGTGCTCAACCATTAGCTGATGAAATGGAACAGCGTCCATTACGGGAAAAACGCAGTATTAGGGCGTCAGTTGTCAAACCAAAAGCAGAAACGGAAGGTCATCAACACCGTTATGTGACAATTGGACAGATAAGTGATGGCTTGCCTGTCATTGATAAATGGATAGAGGAGAAACCGCCACGTTATCATTTCCCAGACCCGGTACCGAAAGGTTTTCGTGTTCTATCAACAAACTGCCGGTATGTTTTGGAAGTCTGCCCGTTTCGTGCATGGGTACTATTGTTACATCATCAGAAAGATTATTCCCTGGTGAATGCTTATAATTTGGCATTAATGGGATTGCTGTCATATTTTGATGATAATGTTGATATAGCCGGTTCTATTACTCATTTTTTTAACCGACAAATGCTGGATATATCCCAATTACCGAGTAAGGTGGAAAAAATATCACGTACGCCCATTGTTTATGATGTGCCATTTAGTGAACGTTATACTGATGTTGTATTTATTGATTCAAAAGCGGGTGAAAGTGGGATAGGAGATACGGAGTTATTTTATGTCGCTAATCAACAGGAAATTATTGTTAGCTGGCGGGGAACGGCGAGTGTCAATGACGCCCTCACTGATATTATGTATCAACCATTGAAATTGGGTTGTGAGCCAGATGGTGTATGCAGTGGTTTTATTAATAATGGTAAGGTTCATCGGGGTTTTTGGGAGGCATTTAATCTTATTGGTCAGTTAAAAGTTCCCGGTTATGATGAAAATGTGTTTGATAAAGTTATTGATTTAGCTAGAAGCCGAAACTTATTTATTTGTGGACACAGTTTGGGGGGCGCTTTAGGGTTATTACATAGTGCCCAACTGAAAAAATATCATCCTTGCTTATATAGTTATGGGATGCCGCGGACATTAACCCGTAGTGCAGTACAAGAATTAGAAGAAATTACACATTACCGTCATGTGAATGAAAATGATCTAGTTCCTTCTATGCCCCCGGAAAGAGACTTAGATAACTGGCTTTATAATTATTGGGGGCCTTTGGGTTATCTATTTAGTACTATTGAATTGTTAGGTTTAACAAACGGTCAGGAAGTTTTCTTACATCATGGGGAAATAGTTCACTTTTATAAAGCTGATCTCATTATTGAGACTTTAAAAAAGAGTGATTCAGACGATCTTATACGGCTCACAGAAATATTACCTGTCATGGCAAAATTGTATTTGATTCCGTCATTGAATAATGAAACGAAAGATAATATGAAGATGGCATTGGAGATTCAGAAAGAATTTTTTAAACAGATAAGCGACGCTGATAAGAATAAGTGGTTTCCACGTAATGCAAACCCGACTTTGAAATATGCCTTGGGGGTGCCTGATCATCGTATGCTTAAATATATTCATTACATTGGCGATCGGATTGCAGAGTTGTTTGTGCCAGAAAAATATTATTTTTATCAAGATCAGAAGAAATTATTTGAAAATACAATGAATGAAAGGAGTGATATTGTTCCTGATATTCGGCAACGTAATACACTATTTTTAAATATGGATAACCAGTTAGAGCAAGCACTTATTGATACTTTGCAAGATAAACAGAGTATTTTGGCCTTAACGCGTTATACCAATATTGCCACACGGATTGAGAAAGAGTTATGATGAAATAAAGGTGAATAAATTAAATATTAAGATTAGTGAATTGATATTTATACCCTATGGATTTCAAGATGGATCGCGACGGCAAGGGAGCGAATCCCCGGGAGCATAGAAAACTATGTGACCGGGGTGAGTGAGTGCAGCCAACAAAGAGGCAACTTGAAAGATGACGGGTATATAACCGAATAATAGAATGCTAGAAAATAATGCCGCCATAATGAGGAATATAGGCGGATGATGGTTGAGATTTTCTTTTTTAATTTGCAGGGTTGATAAGATGAAGCTATCAACCCTGTTATCATTACCAGTAAAAATCTTATCGGACTACAATTTTGTTGTCATTCTATTTCAAGTTTAGCGAAAAGGTTGCATGAGCCGTCTGAAACGAATAACTTCGTAGAGCCTCTATCGATTTGGTTGTTTTGAGTAAAATAAACGTCTTGTAGATTTGCAATTTTTTGCTAATAAAAAAGGTTTTTTGAAGATGGAACAAGAGAATGTAGTGAATATTGAGTGGATTGATATCGTTAATGAAAATAATGAAGTCATCGCTCAGGCTACGCGTCGGCAAATGCGTGCCCAACGTTTACGACACCGTGCGACTTATATTGTCGTTCACAACGGCATGGGAAAGATTTTGGTTCAACATCGTACAGTGACTAAAGATTTTTATCCGGGAAATCTGGACGCGACCGCAGGTGGTGTGGTGCTGACGGGTGAAAATATGCTGGATTCTGCCCGGCGCGAAGCGGAAGAGGAGTTAGGTATTGCCGGTGTGCCTTTTGCAGAACATGGTAGTTTTTATTATGAAGCAGAGGACTGCCGTATTTGTGGCGCATTATTCAGTTGCATCAGTCATGGCCCGTTTGCTTTACAGGAAGCGGAAATTGATGATGTATGCTGGTTGACACCGGAGGAGATAACCGCTCGCTGTGATGAATTCACCCCTGATTCGCTGAAAGCACTTTCTCTGTGGCTGACACGTAATAACGATTTTGATGAAATTATTGTTTATAAAAAAAATGAGAATAGTCCAAAAAGAGTTATCTAAAGTAATCTGAGTAGAAATTAATGAGGTTGTACATTCTTATTGATTATTGATGAAGAGCTGGAGGGGGCTGTTAGCCATCCTCCAATACGACTGTACTGTCTTTTCGTGGTTTTGAACAAACTGTTAATAACGTGCCGTAAAATATGTGCTTGGCGGCACAAGCACCACTCTATTTAAGCGGTAAGTAAATATCCGTCAGTAATTCGTGTGTAGCGACTTCATGCACAAAATTAAGGTAATGAAGGTAGGAAGCACGCTTTAATCGCATTAATTGGATATAGCGTCCTACCGGTATACCGCAGTAATTGGCAAACTGCCTGTGAAAGTGATAACGCGAAAAATTCGCTACCTCACTCAGTTGTTCCAATGTGAGCGGTTCATCCAAATGACGCTCAATATAATTAAATACCTGATTGAATCGTTTGACGTAGGCGTCAGTTTTATCATTGTGCATTGTATCCTCCAATTGAGAGCACTATGCCTGAGCATAAGAGACATTGCCTGACTGATTATTGTTGATTTTGGCATTAAGCCGATGTGGAAAATGTTATTTCAAATGAAACTCTAATCGTGTAAGGAAGAAAATAATAGCATATAGCAGGGAATGGTTAGGTTTGAATAATAGATAGCGTTTAGAGAAAAATTAGGTTTGAATAATGGTTAGTGTTTAGGAAATAGAATATTCGGGGAAAAAAGACTGTTTGTTGTTCTATTGTTGTGATTTAATGGGTTTGGTAGAAGTAGTGAAAGATATTGTATGGCCCAGATAATCTGGGTATTCGTTATGGAAAAGCATTTCTCGATATTGGAGTGCCTTAATAGGTATTGTCAGGAATTAGGATCATGTGGGACCAAATCATAGCTATCTGATTCAGCCGTGGATGAGGACCTTTTTATATAACGGTTATCCATTGGAGTTTAGAATCAGCATTCTAAGGTTAAGGGCTTACAATGTTCTTTTGGACAGGATCATGGAATGGTTATCACATTGTTTGGGGATCGCATGAGTCAAAATTAACGAGTTATAGAGGTTTAACATGGTATTTTCATCAAGACAGAGTTGGCATTATTTAGAGCCCAAAATCCAAGAATTACATGAGATATCATCCAAGCTTAATTTTAGATATCTTTCTGATGTTAGAAGCGGAAGTCGTTTCCTTTTTGAAATAAATGAACTCATCAGAACGGTTAATCATGAGATAGGTACAAATTGCTTATCTGCTGATGGTGGTATTGCAATCCTGCAAGATGAAATAGATAACCTAAAGAGACAGGAATTTGACCTGTTAATGAATGATAGCCAGATATATATGATTGTTCAAAAAGAAAAAAAAGAAGAAGAGGATGAAACAATCAATTTAACTTTGAAAGGAATTGGTTTTGTTAGCGGTGGTTCTCAAATCTTTGCTGGTCTTGGCGTGTGTGTGGCCTCTCTTGGCGCAGCTTGTGCCGGTTTTGGTGTACCTCTACTGATACAGGGAGAAAATAATGTTTATGAGAATGGATATTACCTGTTATTAAGGAAAGAGGTTTCAGGTCCGGTAAGGGATGTTTATCGTGATGCAGCTAAAACGCTTGGTTATAGTGGAGCTGATGGTGATAGAGTTTACGGCTATGTAGATCTGGCGTTGTCTGGGTACGGAATGGCAAGATCTATTGTGAGGCCCGGAACGTTTCGTTTATTTCGGTATATAAAAACTGATTACATCAGAGGATGGCAGGAGATGGGGAGGATACCTTTGATTGCTGAGTTTTTTGGTGATGCTGCGACTGGTTTCAGTATTTATTCGATTTCTAATGGTGAAAAAAATGAATGATGATGTGACGTTATCCTATTACAATGTCTTTTTTGTAATTATTTATTACGCAACTTCTATTTTCATGTTTATTATACTTCTTAAGCTAAGGGGGTATTTAAAGACCCATATCCGAGAGGTGATTTTTTCTATTTTTCTTTTGATTGTTAATGCTGTTCAATATAATATTTTGGCAAATGGTGGTATTCTGATATATATATTCCCACATTATTTTAGTATTTATGATTATAGATCAATCCGGTTTGGTGCTTTGTTTTTTCTGATTGCATATTGTTTTCTAATGCCTGTGAGTAAATCTTATAGTGAGGAGGAAGAAAAGCAAAGCGGAAATAATGGTAAAAAAAATGAATGATGATGTGACGTTATCCTATTACAATGTCTTTTTTGTAATTATTTACTACGCAATATCTATTTTCGTGTTTATTGTACTTTTTAAGTTGAGAGGGTACGTAAAAATTTATATTCAAGCGGTTGTTTTTACTATTTTTCTTTTGGTTTTTACTGTTATCCAATATAATATTTTATTAAATGGCGGTGTTCTGATATATATATATCCACATTATTTCAGTATTTATGATTATAGCTCAATTCGGTTTGGTGCTTTGTTTTTCTTTATTGTATATTGCTGCCTGATGCCTGTGAGCAAATTTTATCGTGAGGAAAGAGAAAAGCAAAGCGGAGATAGTGGTAAAAAAAATGAATGATGATGTGACGTTATCCTATTACAATGTCTTTTTTGTAATTATTTATTACGCAACTTCTATTTTCATGTTTATTATGCTTCTTAAGCTAAGGGGGTATTTAAAGACCCATATCCGAGAGGTGATTTTTTCTATTTTTCTTTTGATTGTTAATGCTGTTCAATATAATATTTTGGCAAATGGTGGTATTCTGATATATATATTCCCACATTATTTTAGTATTTATGATTATAGATCAATCCGGTTTGGTGCTTTGTTTTTTGCAATTGCATATTCTTGTCTTCTTACTATGAATAAACCTGATAGTGAAGAAAAAGAAAAAGAAAAAGAAAAAGAAAAAGAAAAAGAAAATGATTGATATTTATTTAATAGCTTATAGAGTGAAATTTATTTTGAAGTTTGTTTTGAGGTTTATCTATACCTTATGGATTTCAAGATGCATCGCGACGGCAAGGGAGTGAATCCCCGGGAGCATAGATAACTATGTGACTGGGGTGAACGAGTGCAGCCAACAAAGAGGCAACTTGAAAGATGACGGGTATAAATACCTCCCGTTTGGGAGGTGGTATCTTATTGGAAGCTAATATACCGTATCTTCCCATATACTATAACCGCCGGTCCCTGCGATAATATGGTTCCACGTTATACTTTTATATATTAACGATAGAGTTTCTTGAGGTTGCTGGTCATTATTTTCTAAAGAGTTAGGATGGAGTACACTGTATTCCAATATTTGAGCTCCGATTAGCTTTAAATTAAAATATAATTCTAATCCTCCATTTAAACTTGTCCGATAATGGTTAATAAAACAATCCATTACTTCATTATTGGAAATTGCAACCCCTAACAGAGGCGTTGATTTATCAATGGGTTTTCTAATTATCACCGGTTGATGTTTAACGTTTTTCTTACGTAACATTGAGTGGCTCAAACCGTAAACCAGAATTTCATCTTGATGGTTAACTTGGTATTTATTACCAATCGAGTCAATTGATGAACAACCCGCGGAGATGAGTCCCTGATTTTTCCCTTTTATCGTCAAATAGATTAAGTCAGCCAAAATATATTTACTCCTATGTCATTGGTATGAATGATGTAGATAAGAAAGTAGTTTGGTTTTCAGACTCGTCTCTTTTTCTTCTAACTTTCGTCATGCTGCCAAGAAGGTAAAACGTAAGTATGCTTGCCTGTTTGGAGAGCATTTTGAAATATCCTAAGTTAGTATTAAAGAGAAGAATGCTAATCAAGGCTCTTTCCATTCCTCAAAAATAGCGAAATTTGATTAAAAGTCAATCTTTTTGGTTGGTTTTAAAGCAATTGTTTATTGACGATATCGGTATTATTAACACGACATTCAGTAATGCAGATTTTGACTTTGAGAGATTTTGTTGGGAATTATTACTTGTTGATTTTAGTGATAGGCAAGGAGAATGTAGCGTTATTCTTGGGGGGATAAATATGAATAGAGGTTTATAGAGAAAGAACGTGGAGGGGAATAAGGAATATTGATGCCGCGTGAGTCCCGCTGGTTGCAAATATATACTACTTCACAGTATAGTCTTGAGAAGTAAAAACATGATCAGAGTGTACTGGTTTATTATGAGAACCCTGTAAATTAATAATTTATTAATCTACGAGATATTAGTGGTATCCAAATATAGCTCTATATTTAGAGCTGAATTTTGAGCTATATATGGCAGTGTTAAGTGGAGGTATTCTATATGTTACAGAAGGTTATGTGTGGTTACACCATACCGATAAGCAAGTTCAAAGCCAATCCTAGCGCGGCATTGGCGGAAGCCCAAGGAGATGCTATTGCTGTCTCATCAAACAATCAGATCCAGTTCTATGCTGTGCCTGCACATATGTATGAAGAGATTATTAATTTTGTTGAGTTTGCTCAACGGGGAACAACTGAGTTAAAAAACATTCCTGCTAATTTTACTGGTGAAGGTTTAGATATGAATCAGGTTGCTACTGAGATGGCAACGAAACTCAAACATGGTTCCACTGGAGACTACGAGGAATGGTCATAAAAAGCATACAAATTATCGGTTGTGAAATATTAAGAGTGATACGAGAACAAAACCCTCGGGCAGAATATTCTGTCCCGGGTAATTTAGTGATTTAAACGAAGTTGTATTTTATCGTTATATTGAAGCGTTTTATACCCTATGGATTTCAAGATGCGTCGCGACGGCAAGGGAACGAATCCCCGGCAGCATAGAGAACTATGTGACCGGGGTGAGTGAGTGCAGCCAACAAAGAGGCAGCTTGAAAAATGACGGGTATATTTATTTTATTTCTGGCATCACACCAATAAACGATCTCTTTTTCCTTGGCTCAGATATCAGAGATTCAAGTTGTTCAACACATTTCAGATAATGAGGGGTTTGCTTGTGTGTGTTAGCCGCGTTTTCATCAACATAGGCTTCATAAATATAAAAGCGGGTAGGGATATTTTCATCCCGTAATACATCAAAACGTAAATTGCCTGCTTCTTTAATTGATCCCAGATGATTGAGGCGAAAAACTTCAATAAATTCGTCTAATTTGTCTTGCTTAACATTAATTTCAACCAAAGTTACGTGCATCTCGATTCTCCTTATTGTTTTTCACTTAAAAATAACTCGTAAGCTTTGCTGGCATTCTCATTCTGGTGTACGACGGCTTGAACCGCTTTTAACATGGCAACCGGTGCTTCGGATTGGAAAATATTACGTCCCATATCAACACCGGCAGCCCCTTGATCAATAGCCTGGTAACACATCTCCAGAGCTTCTTTTTCTGGTAACTTTTTACCACCAGCAATCACAATAGGAACGGGACATCCGCTGGCAATACGCTCAAAGCCAGTATCGACATAGTAAGTTTTAATAATTTGCGCGCCCATTTCGGCCGCAATGCGCGTCGCCAGAGAAAAATAACGTTGATCCCGAACCATATCTTTCCCAACGCCGGTGACTGCCATCGTTGGCATACCGTAACGCATTCCCTGATCGACTAATTTGATAATGTTCTTAATTGATTGATGCTCATATTCAGAGCCGATATAAACCTGAGCGGCTACTGCACAGACATTCAGGCGTAAAGCATCTTCCATCGCAACCGCGACTGCCTCATTGGACAGCTCCGTCAGAATCGAGTTGGCACCGGAGGCACGCAAGACCACCGGTTTGTTGGTCGCGGGTGGAACTTGACTACGCAGGATACCGCGGGTGCACATTAAGACATCGGTGTGGGGAAACAGCGGAGCAATATTGATATCGATGCGTTCAAGCCCGGTTGTTGGCCCCTGAAAATAACCGTGGTCGAAAGCCAACATCACCGTTCGATTGGTTCTGGGATTAAAAATGCGTGAAAGTCGTGATTGCATTCCCCAATCCAGTGCGCTACAGCCTTTTAGTTCAAACAGGCTGTTCTTCTGAGGAATATCAATACCAAAATCTTTACCATCTTTAATATCATCTAAATCTGCCATTTTTCTTCTCCTGACTCACTTACATTGGTCCAGCAATCATGCATGGCAGAGATTGCTGGACAGTCGTATTAGAAATCGTATTGGTTGATATTGTCTTTGGTGAAAATAACTCGTTCAGGCAGAACAACAATACCGTTTCCTTTGGCTTCATAGCGGTAACCCTGAACGCGGTTTGGCACCACTTCAACAATGCCAATATCGGGAATATCTAGTTTATCGCCGACATTTAAGTCACCTTTCTTGAGTAATTCATTGGCGACATGAATTGATATTTTGCCTTGGTTGACCACATCCCAGAGCCCGAATTGCTTGACGGTTCCGCGTTCAACATAAGGGCGCATGACATTGGGGGTGCTGAAACCCACGATTGCAACATCTTGTCGTTGCAGATTTTCCGCCGCTTGTGCCGCGGCTGGCAGGGCATTGGCATCTGGGGCAATAATGGCGTCCAGATCACTCCAGGCTTTTAAGATCCCTTCTGCGGTTTGTAAGGATTTGGTTGCATCGTTATAACCAAACTGGGTGGTAACAATTTCCCAACCCGGATGTTCCGTGGCAATTTTATCTTTAGCTTCTTTTACCCATTGGTTCTGGTCAGTTACCGTTGGGCTGGAGTAGAAAAACGCGACCTTGGCTTGCTCTTTTTGCACCTGATTAGCCGCCATATCCACCAGCATTCCGCCCAATTGGGTTGGCGTTCCTTGGTTAATATAGATAGAACGACATTCCGGCGAAGTGTCTGAATCCCAGGTTAGAATTTTCACACCTCGTTGCATGGCCCGTTTTAACGCGGGGCATAGGCCATCCGGTGAAACCGCAGAGACCACAATAGCGTTATAGCCTTGGTTCACAAAGTTGTTGATAAGTTGAACTTGCCCGGCAACACTGGGTTCTGTTGGCCCATCATAGGTCACATTGACACCCAAGGTTTTCCCGGCGGCTACCGCACCTTGGCCGCCACTGGTAAAAAAGCCGACACCGACCAGTTTAGGGATGAAAGCGATTCTTTCGGCGGCGTGTACCCAAGAGGCGCAAGCCAGACTTAACAGGCTAATTAGAGCCAGTTTTTTCAGGATTAATGTTTTCATTACTCTCTCCATATTGTTGGGTTTCAGAGGGGTTGTAATGTCATAAAATTCAATCTGTAAGTTTATGAAGACAATCTCTGATTTCGCCATCGCTGTATCCAGTCACGGATTTGGTGGTGGTGCAGGCTGATGGAACGTCCTACCACGGCAATAATCAACAGGGCACCGGCGAGGGCACTGGCGACCTGATTGGGGACGCCAGCCATCAGTAACCCCTGTTGTAAATAACCAATTAATAATATAGCCAGCGCGGTGCCGATGATTGAACCTGAACCACCGTAAATATTGGCTCCGCCCAATACTACCGCGGTGATTGCTGGCATCAGAAATGACGCGCCGAGGTCAGAGCGCGCTGATCCAAAATAGGAAACTAATACAATGGCGGCAATAGCAGAAGCTATGCCGGTCAGGGAATAGAGAAGATATAGGGTTCGGGCAATAGGAATTGCCGCGTAACGGGCAACTTTACTGCTTTGTCCAATCAGAAAAATATTGCGTCCACTGTGGGTACGATGCATGAACAGCCAGAAAATAAGGACACAGAGTAGAAATAGCATCAATGGCATAGGCAGGCCAAACAAAGTCAAATTAGCGAAATCAGTCAATGCTTGTGGAAAGCCGCCAATACCTTCGTAACCGGTTGCCCCGGAGATGCCGGAAAGCAGCAGGGCACTGCCACCGAACAGATATAGGGTGCCGAGTGTGATAACTAGTGGGTTAATGCCGGTATATAAAATCAGCGCCGCATTGATTATTCCACATATTGCACCGACCAGTAGCGTCAAAGGAATAGCGGCGGCCATTGGAATACCGGCCTGATTCATCACTCCGAGCGATATCGCGCATAAACCAATGGTTGAACCGAATGAAATATCGATACCGCCACTGACAATAACCATAGTCAGTGGCAAGGCCACAATCCCGATACAGATAAAATCACTGGTACTTAGCAACAATATATTGATATCCAGCATGCGCGGGTTGGCTATACCAAACAGCAGTATTTCAATAATCAGTAATGCGACTAAGGCCAATTCCCAGCCATAACGTTGACCGATATTCATTATGTCACCTGATTACTTTTGTCATTTTTGAGGAAACGGGCATATTTTTGTTGGCGGATATTTTTTTCGATGGCACAACGAAGGCGTCCGTCAAAAATCAATACCGCCAGCAGAACAAATCCGGCAATAAAATCATTCCACCAAGCAGGGAGTTTTAGCAGTACTAATCCGCTGTTTATCTGCGTCAGGAAAAAGGCGCCTAAAATAGCGCCGATCACTGTACCGGTGCCGCCAAGCAGACTGATACCGCCTAGCACGCAAGCTGCGATAGCTCTCATTTCCAGCCCACTGCCGGTCTGATTTGGGATAAAACCAATTTGGGAAGCAAAAACAATTCCGGCCAGCGCGGCCATGACACCATTCACGGAGAAGGCGATAATTTGAATGCTATCTGTACGAACGCCCAGTTGACGAGCGCCTTGCAGGTTGTCTCCTGTGGCGTAAAAGCTCCGGCCAAATGTGGTTTTTGCTAGTATCCACGCCATTGCTAATATCAGGATTATTAACAGCCAACCGATCGGTGAGATATTGAGCCATAAAGGTGCGGAAAGGCGCTTTAATTCATCTGGTAAGCCTTCAATCCATTTACCGTCAGTAAGCAATAACATCAGCCCACGGTAAAGCCCCAACGTGCCGAGGGTGGTAACGATCGCGGGAATTTTCAACCAAGTGACCAGTGCGCCATTGAAGAATCCGGCACACATGCCGAGCAGAAGAGTCAACAGGCAGGAAACGGGCAGGTTAAAGCCGGCATTCAGTGACATTCCCATAATGACCGCGCATAAGCCGGCAATCGAGCCGACAGAGACATCGATATTGCGAGTCAGCATGACCAGTGTTGCCCCCATTGCAAGCAAGATAAGGATCTGCGCACTGCTAAAAACGAGGGTAACAGTTTGTAAGCTAAAGTACAGGTGGTCGATAACACTGAGTAAGCCAAATAGGCAGAGAATGGCAATCAATGCGGTAATTTCGCGGTTATTCTGGATAAGTTTCAACATGATGCCGCCTGTTGTGGTTTATGTTCGCCGAAGGCGATATGCATAATGGTGTCAACATCCATCTGTTGCTTAGTTAATTCGCCATTGATTTCTCCCTGATGCATGACTAATACCCGATCAGCGATTCGAACCACTTCATCCAGATCCGATGAAATAAAAATAATGGCTACTTGCTGTTGGGCGATATGACGAATCAGTTGGTAAATATCATTGCGTGCCGAGACATCCACACCACGTGTAGGTTCATCAATAATCAGGACTGCGGGGTGAGCTTCCAGACATTTAGCAATTAGAATTTTTTGTTGATTACCGCCGGACAGCGTTTTGATCGGTTGGTTAATATGACTGAATTTGATATTTAGGATTTGGCAATAGTGTTCAAGTACCGCTGTGTCATAGGCAGGACGTATCCAGAATGTATTGCGGTTGTGGGTTAGTGAGCAGATATTCCAGCCGAGGGATGAATCCAGAAATAATCCTGATGACTGTCGATCTTCCGGCAAATAAACCAAACCCTGAGCCAGACGTTGAGCAGTTTTTAGTCCATTCACAATATGTTGTTTTAACTTGATTTCGCCGGATACCGCAGGGCGCAGGCCATAAAGTGTTTCAGCCAGTTCTGTACGGCCTGCACCAACAACCCCGGCCAAACCAAGAATTTCACCAGGTTTCACTGAGAATGAGATATTGCTGAAACCCTCGCCGCTCAGTTTGGTGACTGTCAATATTGGTCGATCAGGTACTGTCTGGCGTTGGTTATTGCTAAGATCCAGACCCAATTTTGGCGTGCCATTTAATGGCTGATCTTTCGCGGCTGGTGTAATGGCCTGAATAATGTCATCCGTTGTGTAATCGCGGATTTTGCCACTTAAGGCAATCGTGCCGTCACGCATGACACTGACCTGATCCGCTAGTTGGTAAATTTCAGGGATTTTGTGAGAAATAAAAATGATGCCGACACCTTGCTGTTGTAACTCGCGGAGCTGGGTAAATAGGCGTTCGGTTTCTGCTGGTGTCAGGGAGGCGGTAGGTTCATCAAGGATTAAGATTTTCGAACTACGCATCAGGCCACGCATAATTTCTACCAGTTGCTGATCGGCAACATTAAGGCTGCTAGCACTGACATGTAGATCTAATTGACAGCCAAGTAATGCCAATAGCTGTTTCATTTTCGACTTATCTACCTGATGCTTTGGCAAACGAAACAGGATGTTTTCCTGTACAGACAAATTCGGAAATAGCAATGGTTCTTGTGGTATCAGATAAATACCGAGTTGATGGGCTTTCGTGGGATTAAGATGGCTAACATGATTACCGCTAATCTTGAGCGTGCCTTTATCCGGCTGTTCGATACCGGCAATAATCTTCATCAGTGTTGATTTGCCCGCGCCATTACCCCCTAACAGAGCCTGTATTTGCCCTGGAAACAGAGTAAAATCAATATGTTTCAGTACCATTACGCCGGAAAATTGCTTACTGATGCCACTGACTTCTAATAGTGGTGGTACTGCGGTGTTGTTATGTAACATCGCGGCATCCTCTTACATGCAGGTGCGGAGGCAAACAAAATGAACATTTATGTATTAAAAAAACAATTGTTCAACATGGTAGCTGTTAAATTGTGATCTTGGCAATATTTAAATCATACTTTGTGAAAAATTTATATATTCATTGAATTGTGTTCAAATTTTTGCGGTAAAACTCTGGCGTGTTACACGTTTTAATGGTTATCTGTTGAGTGCGGATAAAAGAAAGTGGTTATGTCGATAAAATCAGTGAAAGAAAAATCAGCTAAAGAGAAAAATATATACCCTATGGATTTCAAGATGGATCGCGACGGCAAGGGAGCGAATCCCCGGGAGCATAGGGAACTATGTGACCGGGGTGA
This sequence comes from Photorhabdus africana, assembly GCF_035181445.1. NCBI lineage: Bacteria > Pseudomonadati > Pseudomonadota > Gammaproteobacteria > Enterobacterales > Morganellaceae > Photorhabdus > Photorhabdus africana. The sequence continues at coordinate 14,639 of NZ_JAXBVE010000020.1, read as the reverse complement.
GAGAGTACAGCCAACAAAGAGGCAACTTGAAAGATGACGGGTATATCGTCTGAGGACACCAGTCCGGGTAATAGCATGAGTGAAGAAGAGCTGCTTGCGCGTATTGCATGGTTTTACTATCACGATGGCCTGACACAAGGTGACATCGGCGATTTGCTTGGTTTGAGCCGGTTAAAAGTCTCCAGATTACTGGAGAAAGGGCGGCAATCAGGCGTCATTCGGGTACAAATTAACTCTCGTTACGAGGGGTGTTTGGTGCTGGAAGATACCCTGCAAAAACATTTCTCTTTGAAACAGGTGCGCGTTTTGCCTGCACTGGCGAATATGAATCTTAGTGCCAGATTAGGGGTTGGTGCGGCACATTTGCTGATGGCATTGATTGAACCGCAGCAATTATTGGCCGTGGGATTTGGTGAAACCACCATGTGCGCATTGCAGCATTTAAGTGGTTTTATCTCATCACAACAAATTAGGTTAGTCACACTATCCGGTGGTGTCGGTCCTTATATGACCGGTATTGGTCAACTGGATGCCGCCTGCTCAATCAATATTATCCCCGCGCCATTACGTGCTTCCACTGCTCAGGTTGCTGAAACATTTCGTCAGGAGAGCAGCGTCCGAGATGTTTTGCTAGCGGCTTGTGCGGCTGATATTGCTATCGTTGGTATTGGTGCAGTTAATCAGCAACAGCAGGCGACAATTATGCGTTCTGGTTATATCAGTGGTGGTGAACAGCTCATGTTTGGTCGGAAAGGCGCTGTGGGCGATATCCTTGGCTATTTTATGCGCGCTAATGGTGAACTGGTGGAGGATATGCAGATTCATCAGGAGCTGATTGGTATCTCCATGCCAGAACTGAAAACCATCCCGACAGTGATTGGTGTTGCGGGAGGGGAAGAGAAAGCGGAAGCCATTATTGCTGCGCTGAATGGCCAATATATCAATGGACTGGTGACGGAAGAGCAGACTGCCAGAGCCATGCTGAATTTGCTGCGCTGAACCCTGTATTTATTCTATCCGTGAAAGTAAGCAGAAAAAATTTGAGGTAAAGCTATACCCTATGGATTTCAAGAGGGATCGCGGCGGCAAGGGAGTGAATCCCCGGGAGCATAGATAACGATGTGACCGGGGTGAGTGAGTGCAGCCAACAAAGAAGCAACTTGAAAGATGACGGGTATATAAATTCAAAAAGTAATTGAACTGAGGATAGCATCATGAATCAACGCCGTAGTGCTAATCCATCGGGAAAATATCTGATGGCGCTTGATGCAGGAACAGGGAGTGTTCGTGCAGTGATATTTGATCTTGAAGGAAATCAGATCGCCGCAGGGCAGGCTGAATGGATACATCAGCCTGTACCTGATGTACCGGGTTCAATGGAGTTTGATTTAGCGACGAACTGGCAACTTGCTTGCCAATGTATTCGTCAGGCGCTGAAAACAGCGCAATTGCCCGCCAGTGCTATTCAGGGGGTGTCTTCTTGCTCTATGCGGGAAGGTATCGTGCTTTATAACCGCAATGGTGAGCCGATCTGGGCTTGTGCTAATGTGGATGCGCGTTCCAGTCAAGAAGTGAGTGAATTGAAGGCGTTGTATGACAGCACTTTTGAATATGATGTGTATCGATGTTCAGGGCAAACATTAGCGTTGGGTGCCATGCCTCGTCTGTTATGGCTTGCTCATCATCGCCCGGATATCTATCGTCAGGCAGCCGCTTTAACCATGATCAGCGACTGGCTGGCAAATATGCTCAGTGGTGAATTGGCTGTTGATCCCTCCAATGCGGGTACGACAGGTATGCTGGATCTGGTGAGCCGTGACTGGCGTCCCGATCTCCTTGAGATGGCCGGATTGCGTTCTGATATTCTCTCGCCGGTAAAAGAGACGGGAACCTTGTTAGGTTACATCACGGAGAAAGCCGCTGCTCAATGTGGACTGAATGTTGGCACACCGGTCATTATGGGCGGTGGTGATGTACAACTTGGTTGTCTTGGTTTAGGTGTTGTTAAGCCAGCTCAGACTGCCGTTATCGGTGGTACTTTCTGGCAGCAGGTTGTCAATTTGCCGGCACCGGTCACTGACCCAAATATGAATACACGGATAAACCCTCATGTTATTCCCGGCATGGTTCAGGCGGAGTCGATTAGTTTCTTTACTGGCTTAACCATGCGTTGGTTTAGGGATGCATTTTGCGCGGAAGAAAAGCTGTTGGCGGAGCGTCTTGGCGTTGATACTTATAGCTTACTGGAAGATATGGCGGCCAGAGTTCCGGCGGGCGCTTACGGTGTCATACCCATTTTCTCTGATGTGATGCGGTTTAAAGCTTGGTATCACGCAGCACCTTCCTTTATTAACCTTTCCATTGATCCTGAGAAATGCAATAAAGCGACTCTATTTCGTGCATTGGAAGAGAATGCCGCGATTGTCTCGGCCTGTAACTTGGATCTGATTTCTGCTTTTTCCGCAGTGAAACCGGATTCACTGGTATTCGCGGGTGGTGGTTCAAAAGGAAAATTATGGAGTCAGATTTTATCTGATGTGACAGGGTTGCCGGTTCGGGTGCCGATGGTTAAAGAATCGACCGCTTTGGGGTGTGCCATTGCTGCCGGAGTGGGGGTTGGGCTTTATGATGCAATGGGGGCGACGGGGGAAAAATTGGTGCGTTGGCAACATGAATATCAGCCAAATCCTGAACATTGTGAAGTGTATCAAAAGGCTAAACAGGACTGGCAGGCGATATACGCCGATCAATTAACGTTGGTCGATCATGGTTTGACAACTTCATTATGGAAGGCGCCGGGATTATAGCTTGCAATGAGTTAATCTGCCGTATTGCTGGGTGCGCTCGTGCTGATAGGCGACTTGTGCACCAAGTATTCCCTTAATACCTGAAATTGTGTGATGTCGTGGTAGTGGTTTGTGATAACAGTGAATTTACCGGTATTCATGGTCTGGCTGCTTCAATAATACTGTGATGTGGATCTGGAATTGAAAGGTACCGACTGTATTTCTTAATATGGGAACAAATTCAAAAAGAAGAACTTCCGAAAGTCTTGGAACAAGCATATCTTCTTAATAATCCAGCTTTTTCTCATTTGGATATCCTAGAGCAAATGACTTATCTAGGCCAGCCTCTATATTTAACTATGACGATCAAGATGCCAATGCCAAATGTTCAGCATGCGTTAAGTGATTTTTTACACGATTGAATCTCAAAACCCGATCATTAGAGATCCTGATCTTCCCCCTCCTTCCTGCCAGGCTGGTTTTTGCGAAACCTCAGTATTCATTCCATGTGCCGTTGATAATCCATAGATTGATGTAAGACTCTTACAATTGTGATCCCATTTGCCATTAAACGAAAAAAGATAATATGTGAAGCAACCGGGAATGCCTTTAGCCCAAGTCGAACATGGTTGTAATTCCGGGCCAGCCCGGGAGCTTCAGCAAGTGTATGAAAAGCCTTGTCGATATTCTTGATATATTGATACGCTTTTTCCAGGCCAAATTCTTGATAACTGTATTCAAAAATAGCTTCTAAATCCTGTTCAGCTTTAGGCTTTAGAAAAAATATTTTACTAGACATTGTGTGTTTTATTTTTCATACGTGTGAGGAAAGTATTGAGATCCCATGCTACAACTTCGCCACTGTTATCACCTTCATCAATTAGCTGACGAAGCGCTTCCAGTTTGGACTCAGCTTGTTTTTCTTGTAATAACCGTAATCCTTCCCGAACGACTTCACTATTAGTTTTGTAATAACCTGATTCAACCAGGCTTTCTACAAAACCACGTAATTCTTCGCCGGTATCTACTGTCATTGTACGCGATACCATAATACACCTCATTCAGATAATTAATATTCTATAGTATAAGACATATTCTTACACTTCGAAAATATTTCATCACGTAGGACGTTCATTATTAGATTCCATTGGAATAACAGTAACGCAAGTCTATGGTATGACCTGTCGTTGTGTGTGAAGAGAAGAGCGATTGGGAGAAGCTCTCTAAATCCGTAAGAATATCCAAGAGGATGCGTCAAGGCATTGTCTCAAATTTACAAGGTCAAGTTTGTGTTATTGAGGAAAATACGGGATTACAGGTGCCTTTTGATGGAAAGACTGTTCAGTTATCAGGGCTGAGGTGCTAATAGGCCCATACCCGGCAACTGTTGCAGACGGAATATATTCTCATCCCGGTCAATCTGTGCATCGTTTTTTATCATCCGTTGCTGTATTTGGTATTGGTGCTGGATGTTTGCATATTGTGGATTGGTTTAGATAGAAATAGTTGCATGTTGCTGTTTCATATAGAAATTGCACAGCTGTTTGGTTTTATTCAACCAAGGGTGAATAAGCATGTAGGAACAAGATTTAAGTTTAGGATTTTTGATTATTAATCAAGTGGTAGGAGTTGGATTAGGTTCTTCTTAAGCTGTCCACTGTTTTGAAAATTTACTTTATTACTATTTCTTATTGTGACAGTAATCAAATTAGTTTTCTTGACTGATATAAGTAATTAAACTACTTTTTAATAGCTACCTTGTATAAGCTAATTCAAAAAAATCGATTGAGCAGTTGTCACAATATTTATGTAGTTAAGTTCCTTGTATGAGCTGGATCACACAAAAAGCCTTTTTAGAGCTGAAGATTAATATTGGTATGGTCTGTACATATTAAAAATATCTGAATTTTTAAATTAGTGTTAAGCCTGGAACGACTGATATTCCTAGGATTATGAAGGTAATCAGCAACTATTTGGGGGATAGTGGTATTCTATGCAGTGATGTCGGTTTGCACAAACAGTACGCTGGTTTATTAACCCGTACTCATATGCCTAATAGATTCATCTGTTCCAACGTGTGTGGAAGTTTTGGTTTCGGCCTTCCCGCAGCGTTAGCCGCGAAGCTTTGTAATCCCTCAGAAAAAGTTGTAGCCATTTGTGGCGATGGCGGTTTTCATTCTACAAGTCAAGACTTGGAAACAGCTGTTAGATACAAATTGCCAGTTATCATCATAGTACTGTCAGATTCTTGTTTCGGTTTAATAAAGTATTATCAAGGCTTACATAGTGAAGAACCGGTAAAAGGCATGACAGAGCTAGGGCCGGTTCAATTTCATTTATTGGCGAATGCTAACGGAATGAAATCTGTTTTACTCAAGAATCCAGAAGAACTTCCGAAAGTCTTGGAACAGGCATATCTTCTTAATGAACCGTTTTTAATTGAGATCCCTGTTGCTTACGACTATAACCTATTAAAGCATGTAGCTTGATTCGATGCATGATTTATGGATTTGATATACTTATAGAGTAAATTTATATGGACGCAAGAACTGACTATTTTATTCAGTCCGCATTAGAAGTTTTTGGAGAGAATCTCCTTGGTATTGTGGAAACTGATTCATATCTCCGTCAACCCGATTATTCTTCTCGGTGTGTGAGGCATTTCTACGTGATTTTACCTGATAATTTCGTCACAGGTTGTATTACATCGCTAAGATACCTTCAGGCGGAGTTTTTTGAGTTCACCCTAAATTATCTTACGATTAGTGAGTTATCATGTTATCCGCCTCATTGTATGTGGCAATTTACTAAGAATCCTTGGCTCTTACGGTCGGAAAAAATAAGTGATGTGGTACTCCCTAATATCAAAAGAAATCTTGATATATATAGACAAGCAGTTTTTAGCGTTGCTCATATTGCACGTCTTTACTACCTCAGAAACTTGACGCCAAAGACTCACGTTTGGGGAGTACGCCAGCTTGGTTGGGCAATGCGTTACGCCGAATTGGGGCTATATCGTTTGCTCGAATCGGAGGAACTATCTTGTATTCACAAAAATAGTGCATATGTTTTGAAAATACCAACAGAAGATCTTAATTGGCTGGTCACTTGCAATATATCTTGGCAAAAGTTTGAAAAAGAACTTTTATCCAATATTAATATTTTTCGTGATGCAGCGGCACGGTTAAGTGGAATCGCGGAGTACTATTCGACGTTGTTGCAGCACTTTTACCCGGAGACACGTATTGTTTCAGCACAGGGTAAAGTAGACGATCTTCTTTCATTACAACCGATTATTGATCAAGTGATTATTCTTTTAAGGCAGTTTATTGGAGATAGATTATTAGCCTTTTATCTCCACGGTAGTGCTGCCCGAGGTGATATGAGAAGTGGTTCAGATATAGACTCTATTGTTATCGTGGATAAGGTCGATACAGTTATCCTTGAAGCAATTCGCTCAACACAATCTAGGTTCAAGGATTTATCCATCTCTGTATATAGTGAATCGAATGTTCACCAGTATCCTAGTTTCAGAGCATATGCGCTCATTAATGGAACTAAGCGTGTCTATGGGAATCTTGCTTTAGAAATGAAACCGTCATTGAAAAGCGATATATATGGCATTATTAATAATTTATTTACTATAAGGCAAATAGCTCGTTCTTATCTGATTTCTGGTACATATGGACATCGAGCACATTATATGCTTGGGCTGATGATGAAACTTACCGATCACGGTTGCTTACGCCCTTTGCAAATCCTAAAAAGTGGTTTCTATCCAACAAAGAAAACTCAGGTTTTGGAATATTACAGAGACAACGAAATTCTTACTGGCATTATTAAGTATACGCAAAACCTAAAAGAAAGTGAGAATACGCTGAAGCAAAAATTGCTTATTGGAAGTCGAGAGGAATTAGAAAATTTATTCTATTCATTACTTGACGCATGTGAAATAGTGGCAGAGAAATTACATATGGTACAGGTCGAGAAGTCAATTTTATAGACGGAATGATGCTAGTTCTTTTAGCTAAACATATTACGATGAGTAAGATATTGATTCGTATCCAAACATCGTCATTAGCTAGTGTAATAATTTGATTATTGTAATCCTATTTAAATCAATGTGTCAGTTTAATGAACATATATTATGAAGAGGAATAGAGCATGACATCGAAAATTTTGGCAAGATCAATTAACGAATTTTTTGAAGTACAACAATTGTCAGACCAAACTATTCTCAAGCCAAATCGAAATTCAAGTCGCACATGAATACTGCTCTCCTTTGCTTTAGTCGTGCTGCTGGTTGGTTGGCTCATTACTATGACAGTATTGACAGTAAAGCGCCAATTCTGCGACCACAGGAGCTATATTTATGAAAACAAAGCATAAACCAGTACGGAAACTAATCGTATTTGGATGTGGTCCTCACTTTTTAAATAGATATTTAGATGTTCTATTGGAGTACCGCGATACCATTGAGGTTATGCTTATAGTTGATTTGAAATGCCGAGAAATGAAAATTCGCTGTGCATTAAATGAGAAGGGATTAAAGCCCAGAGCATACTTATTTCTTGATGAAAAATACAGAAATTATCCAGATTCAGACGAAATTTACAGGTTACTTTCTGCAATTCCAGAAGTCTATCAGGCTGATGCTGTTATAGTGAGCACTGAACCAAAAGCTCATAAAGTATATGCTCTATGGGCAGCCGAAAATGGACTGAACGTGTTCATGGATAAACCAATAACCGCCCCTTATTCGTCAAACGCGGAAAATTTAATGATAGATTTTGCAGAACTATTGACTGCTTCGAGAAAAACCAACAGTAGATTTGTAATCAGTTGTGAACGTCGAATGCAATTTGGATATAGATATGTGGAAAAGTTTCTAACTGAATTCATGAGCTCATTCCAAATACCTATCACATCAATGCATGTTCATTTTGGTGGCGGGTGGTGGGTAATTCCATCGGAAATGCTCAATTTGGAAAACCATCCACTTAAATACGGTTATGGAGTATTATTTTATTCTGGGTATCATTATTTAGATCTGGTTGCTCGCTTTGCACTCTACAATAAAAAAATACAGGATATAGACCTCCTGAAACCACATGTCAAAACAATGGTAGTCCGCCCAAATGCGCTAGCGGAAGCTCTACCATTTACGACTTATTCACATGCCCTTAAGGAAGAGGATAAAAATCAAGATCAAATTGCACATCAATTGTCGGACTATGGTGAGTTAGACTTCTCAGTAATAGGAAATTATTCCAAAGGTATTCAACATCGAATGTTTTTCAGCATGGATCTGATAGAAACAACCTTAACTGGCAGGATAATGCCGAATAGTATTCCAAGCGATGGACGAATACGACAGGAAATCGTAAATATTCATCTAGGGCATTTTTGCTCAATTAGCATCGTATCGAATTCTTTTCGGAAACTGACAGAAGGTGACACGATACCGGAAGATTTTAGTATAACTATTGCTACCCATCCAATGTTTACCCGGAGGGGAGAACAAACTGTGTTACGAATCAACCGCAAAGATCTATCACAGTTAAACCCAAGCCTCCCTCTATGCGCGGGCTTGAATGTCCACGCAAGAAAAGAGCAGCTTCGCGATTTTTTAAGTGGTGGAGATGCGAACTCAGAGTTATCAACTCACGAAAATTCAGTTGCATTGCTTGCTGCGGTTTATGAACAGGTCTCTAAGACAAACACAGTTCCTCAATAGTTCAAGTAGAGTAGAGGCCGAGTTATGAACGGAAAATTAGATCTGCTACCTTTTACTACATTTGTTCGAGGTTTCCTTTTTTGGGCCGCAGCTACCGCGGCCGTGGGTTATATACCTTTGTTTGTAGAAACAACGGATTTTTCCACAACACAAGCAGCCGTCTTCCTATCGGGAACTGCTATTGGAAGAATGGTATTCCAGCCTATTATGGGGCAATTTATCTCACCTAAAAATTGTTTACAGATATATACCGGCGCATTAATTGGACTTATGTCTTGTAGCATCTGTTTATTCCTTTTTAGCAACCCTGTTAGTTTACTATTGTGTTCCAGACTGCTGGAAGGGGCTTTTTTTTCAGGATTCATTATATCTTGGCGAACGCAGCTTAATAGATTTTCCCAATCTCCGAATTTTGAGTCGGTGAATGATAGCTATGTTATTTCCCAAAATGCTGGGCGTTTAGCGGGCCCAATGGCAGGTGGGATTATCGTTGCGAAGTTTGACCTTTATAGTGTTTTCTTATTCTCAGCAATTCTGTATTCCTTGTGTCTGATAATATTGCCCCAAAAAACTGCTATTACATCTACTGACAATCATAGTCGTGAACATATTCGGATAACGTTAGCTCAACTCCTTAGTCGTAATTGGAGGTTACTTCTGGTTCACCATCTGGAATTTATGTGTCTTGGTTTATGGTTAGCCTCATGGCCTATCTTTGCTGTATACGCTAGTGGATTCAATCCAATAGAGGTTGGCTATTCGTTTGCTGTTGCGGCTGCGGGAGGTTTTTTTGTTTTACCACTGCGTAAGCTGTTACGAAAAATAGCTTTAAAGGCACAATTCGTCATCTCTCTTATACTTTTGTTTTTGCAACCGAGCGGTGCTCTTTTGATATCAGCTCACTTAGGCTTTTGGGTAATGTTACTATTGGGTGGTCTTGGCAGTACCATTTATTTCACTGCCTTTCATCAGTTTATATCGAAGACTTATCCTGTTGAACAAATACCTGCAATTTATGGATTCTTAGGAACAAGTACTTTCTTAGCTCAAGCAGTCGGCCAAGCTGTAACACCATATGCTCAGCAATTTGGTGGAGTTGATGCACCAATTATTATCGACGCTATATTGCTTCTTATCATGATATCAATCGCTTTTAGCATATATAAAAAAGGGAGTGAGAAATATGACTGATTCTAATTTTTTCTTAAGTGAATATGATGGTGTCGCGCTTTCGCCTATTTCATTTCTAAGACGAGCAATACTGAGTAATGGAGATGATATTGCTGTCATAGATGGAGAATCTCATTGGACTTGGAGCCAATATGCATCTCGGTGTGAAAGGCTTGCAATAGCTTTGAAAAAAATGGGCGTTTGTAAAGAAACAGTTGTGTCCGCGCTTCTACCCAATATACACGAGCTTCTTGAATTACATTTTGCGGTTCCAATGGCAGGCGGTATCTTGAATGTGCTCAGTACCCGAACGGACTCAAATACTTTAAATTTTATATTTAAAAAACTTAATCCTAAGGTATTGTTTATTGATAGAACCTTTATTTCACTGTTGGATGATGTTTCTCTAGACAAACAAGTAAAGATCATCGTTATTGATGTGGATGGAGCAGTCATTTCAGAATCAATTTCTTACCGGGAATTTATTCAATATGAATCGCTGATAACTACGCATAAATCGGGAGAGTTGTCTTTTTCTCTACGAGATGAACAAGAGGCGATCAGCATAAATGTAACTTCAGGAACAAGTGGACAACCTAAACTTATTGTCTATTCTCACCGTGGCGTGTTTCTTAATTCTATTTCTAATGTTCTGGATTGGGATATACCAAAACGACCGACGTTCTTATGGACGTTACCAATGTTTCACTGTAATGGGTGGTGTTTTCCGTGGGCTATCACTGCTCGGGGAGGTACACACATCTGTATGCGCAAGTTTGACGCAGAAGAAGCGATATTGCTAATGCAGAAGCATAAGGTAACACACTATTGTGGAGCGCCTATTGTCCATTGCGCATTAGGTACTATTGCGCGGAAACAAGGGCTGCATTTTAAGGAGAAAATTCATGGATTAGTCGCAGGTGCGCCGCCTACAGAGATGATGTTTTCTCTATTAGATTCCATTGGAATAGCAGTAACGCAAGTCTATGGTATGACTGAGACATATGGCCCGGTCGTTGTGTGTGAAGAGAAGAGTGATTGGGAGAAGCTCTCTAAATCTGCAAGAATATCCAAGAGGATGCGTCAAGGCATTGTCTCAAATTTACAAGGTCAAGTTTGTGTTATTGAGGAAAATACGGGATTACAGGTGCCTTTTGATGGAAAGACTGTTGGTGAGCTCGTAATTCGTGGAAATATGGTTGCATCTTATGATCCAGATCGGCATGTGACTCTTGATGCAGCAAGTCAATGGCTTTTCACAGGGGATCTGGCTGTCGTTGAAAATGATGGCTATGTCAGAATTGTAGATAGAAAGAGAGATATTATTATTTCTGGTGGTGAGAATATTTCCAGTCTGGAATTGGAAAATGTACTGTCAAACTATCCCGGTGTTTTAGCTGCTGCCGTTGTAGCAAAGCCAGATTCACATTGGGGTGAAGTACCGTATGCATTTATAGAGCTCGAAGAAACTTCATCAGTTACAGAGTATGAACTGGATAATTATATTTGTACGATAATGGCGCGGTATAAACGCCCTAAAGGATATACTTTTTTAGCTTTACCTAGAAATGCGAGTGGAAAAATCATAAAAGAGCAATTAAGGCAATTGATTAGGAATTGCTGAGATCCAAAAAGTGGGATAGGTTTTTAGCATCACAAGTTTTTCGTTATTACTAATATGGATTTTAATCTGTGAATTCAGAGAACAGAGATTTTAAATTAAAGAGATGACTATCAGGCAATAGAAATCTCTCAGGAAAATATTATAAATTGAAAATAATAACATCAAATATGTTTTTCATGATGATAATGTGGATATTAATAAAATTAACGCAGGAAACATTGAAAATAAATTTCTTTACATCTATGATTAAACTGATAATTTATCTTTATAGTTAAGAGGAGTGAATTTTATGACATTGGTGATTTAAGATGAATAGCACTAAAACAGTCAGTATCCAACATGTTATTAATAATCAAAAATTCTCGAAAGTTCAATGGCAAGTATTAATTTTATGTTTCTTAATTGTTGTTATTGATGGTTTTGACACGGTATTAATGGGGTATATTGCACCAGCCGTGGCCAATGATTTTAAAGTAGAAGGTGCTATTCTTGGGCCGGCTATGAGCGCCGCTCTTTTGGGGCTATCGTTGGGTTCAATTTTTGCCGGTCCACTTGCAGATCGGTTTGGTCGAAAATCAGTGCTGACAATTTCCGTCACTGTTTTTGGTCTGCTTAGTCTTGCTACCGCTGTTGCAGATTCAATACAGACATTAACTATTTTGCGTTTTTTGACTGGATTGGGTCTTGGTGCGGCAATGTCAAATGCAATAACTTTAATATCTGAATATGCCCCAGAGAATCGGCGATCTTTGTTAATAAATATCGTTTTTTGTGGTTTTCCTCTTGGTGCAGCGGTGGGTGGGGTAATTTCCGCATGGATTATTCCACATTTTGGTTGGCAAGGGGTTTTGATTTTAGGGGGTATTCTGCCGTTATTTCTATCGCTATTTCTCTTTTCTCTATTACCTGAATCACTTAGGTATTTGGTTTCGAAAGGGGGGGCAGAAGGTAATATAAGAAAAATTTTGTCTAAAATGACCGGCAATACTTTAAATGATATAAATAAGTTTACCTTTGATGGAGAAGAAATTATACATAAGTCGTCAATTAAAACGGTTTTATCCAATCGATTCTTAGTTGGGACGATAATGTTATGGATGACCTATTGCATGGGAGCATTGGTTTTTTATGTTCTGACAAGTTGGATGCCGTTTTTAATGAACGATGTTGGTTTCAGTATTAGCATGGCGGCAACATTGACAGCATTATTTCCTTTGGGCGGCGCAATAAGCACGGTTTTTTCCGGTTGGCTAATGGATCGAATTAATCCTCATAAAGTAGTTGCAACTAATTATGCCTTGGCTGGTATTTTTGTCTTTTTTATTGGTCAGGAAGAAAATGTATTATTATTGAGTATTCTTATATTTCTTGCCGGGATAACGATGAATGGCGCTCAGGCGTCGATGGGAGCAATCTCTGCACAATTTTATCCGACTCATTGTAGGGCAACGGGTGTTGCCTGGATGTTAGGATTTGGAAGGTTTGGTGGGATTTTCGGTACTTTATTTGGCGCAGAATTGATTAGGCTTGAATTAAGTTATAGCACTATTTTTGCCATTTTATCCATTCCCGCTATTTTAGCGGCTTTATCATTAACATTTAAGGATGTGAGTTATAGAAAGCATAAATAGATAATTTTATAAGAATAACAAGTGGTTAATATATTCTATACCCTATGGATTTCAAGATGCATCGCGGCGGCAAAGGAGCGAATCCCCGGGAGCATAGCAAACTATGTGACCGGGGTGAGTGAGTGCAGCCAACAAAGAAGCAACTTGAAAGATGACGGGTATAAATGGTTAATCTTGAATAATTGAAATATGAGGGGATACTTTGCTGTTAATTAATTGGTGAAGAATGTTTGATACTATGTTGGATTGTAAATATTAATATCTATGTTATTTTTAAAATAATATCAATCATAAATTTTAAATTAATTCCGCTATTGGTTTTTATGATTTTAATAAATAATTGGCTATAGGTGTTTAGTTATAAATATATATAGTGAAAAAGTTATTTTTTATATTTTAAATTTGAATTAAATATAGTGTGTCTTAAAATTAAATTATTTAAATTGGAGGGTGTTTAAATAGGATTTCATAATACCGATACAGTTAGTCTATTTGATTAATATCTGAACAGTGCAAATTTGATGCTTGATAGACCGTACTAACTCATAACTCTGCTATATATACCCTTGCTACACAAGGAGTTGTACGAAGTGGAGCACTATTTTGGAAAGTTATTTATTTACAACAACTATTCAATGAAAGCCATTCATTTAAATGAGTTTTTAACTTGTATTCGCATAATAATAACCACTTTATCAAAATATCGATTACCGCCAGATAATATTTTAAGAATGAAATTTCAGAATGAAGTCAAATGACTTACCCATCACCAAATTGAAATTATCAATAGCTCATCATCCAATATATAGCTTTTCTGGTCAACCCTCAGCCCATTCCATTTCTGGAGGGGATCTGGGGCAACAGCAGGGTATTCGGCAAGCTTTCATTAATAAAATAACCGCCGATCTCATCAATAAAGGGTGTCATGAATTCTGTTCAGATGTCAAAATCAGTAATAAGCGGTCACATCAGGCGCATGAACATTGAAGTTTTAACGAAACAGAACGAATCATTTGTTTCTGCAAACAACTCACCTAACCGCGCTCCCCATATTTTTAGGGTGTCATTTCGCCCCCGATAAAGTTGCTTCAGTCTGACCGGTTTCAGCTTCGCCGGGCAAACGTAAAAGTCCCTTGTATAGCCAGCATTTTAAATAAGAACAAAAATGCCGATCTTGAATATCGGCATTTTGCTGTAAAAGAGAAGATTAATTTAACGCTTCAATTTTATCCCGGCTCAGTCCGGTACTGGTGACAATAATATCCAAACTCACGCCATGCCGTAATAAGGCACGAGCCGTTTCCACTTTACCTTTCTCTCGGCCTAGTTCAATACCTTCCTCTCGGCCTTCCTCTCTGCCTTCTTCTCGACCTTCTTCTCGACCTTCCTCTCGACCTAGCTCAATACCTTGCTTGATACCTTGCTCAAGCCCTTTTTGTTCAAGCTGTTCTGCAATAGTCATCAACATCGTTTCATGCTCCGGAGATTGCTGTTTCAGTCTGACCGGTTTCAGCTTCGCCGGGCAAACGTAAAAGTCCCTTGTATAGCCAGCATTTTAAATAAGAACAAAAATGCCGATCTTGAATATCGGCATTTTGCTGTAAAAGAGAAGATTAATTTAACGCTTCAATTTTATCTCGGCTCAGTCCGGTACTGGTAACAATAATGTCCAAACTCACGCCATGCCGTAA
>NZ_JAXBVE010000019.1:0-91049 GCF_035181445.1 Photorhabdus africana | reverse complement strand
AAATTGTCGCTGTTTTTCTGCGTCGAATTTATGAGGGACGCCACCCGGTTTTTTATAAGAAAAACCCTGACGGTGTAGCCATTTATTCATGCCGGGAATGCTAAAGGTAATATTCCAGAGCTGAGCAACATAGGCCACGATTTCATGGGTGTGATGGAAAAGATGTTGAGATAAGTGATTGATTAAAAAATCAGTTTGTTCTTGAGAAAGCAAACTATCAGACCCTCCATTATCAGATTTAAGTTTACCTTGATTAAGGTAATCACTGATATGGCGGTCAACGGTGGTCTGATGGAGTCGCAATGCCTGGGCTATCATCACAGAACTCCACCCTTCAGAAGCCAGAAGGATCGCTTTTATTCTGTCTCGTACTTGACCATCACGAGTGGTGTCGTGAAGACGTTTAAGTTTGATTTTTTGTTCTGATGTAATAAATATTTTCATAGCGAGGATAATGATCTCCATTTCGGATAAAATCAAGCATCTTCAATGATTACGGGTATATCCTCTTTAGTAATAATCTTTCAGATTCACTAAATAGTTATTTAATAAACAAGATATTTAATTCTGTGAATTAATATTCTCACTTTTATTTTTAGAGAAATAATGAATGCTCTATTTGATACTGGTTTATGAACCGAAAAGTGTCAAATAAATATGATGTTACATTATAAAACTACCTGTGTTTATATATTCACATGCATTTATTCAAAAATAATAAATTATAGATGAAATGTTTTCCTATTTTAAAATTTCATTTTTATTATATTTTAAAATGTGTTTTTATCATAATTGTTTTAGTTTTATTATAATTATCTGATAACCAAGCGGTTACTTTGTTAGAGATTATTTTCTAGATAATTCAATTAAAAGTCTATTTCAGATGGATAAAGCTATATGTTTATCGTTAATAAAATATGAGAATGTCAGGTTTGCACATCGAATATTGGGATAACACCAGAAAATTGAAGTATTACTGGCCTGATGCAGAGTAGTGAATGCTTTCTCTAATGCATCGGGCCAGAAAATTACGTGTGTATTGTGCGAATCTGGCTCCTTTCAGATTATTTTATCGCTGAGGCATCGATTAATGTTCCCCCTAGGGAGGCCCAAGCGGACCATGATGATGGACTTGTCCTCTTGATGTTCCAGAGTGCGTTATCGGTGGCGCGTACAAAGACTTCAATATAGCCATTAGAGTTTTCCACGACATCTGGGCCGCTGGAAAGTCCGCCACCCAATGAGGCCCAGTTGGACCATGAGCCGGAATGGGTATCATTTTGCCAGATGTGCCAGAGTGCGTTATCGGAGGCGCGTGCAAAGACGACAAGTCGATTGTCGAAGTATTTTATTACTGCTGGTGCGCTGGTGATAGTACCACCCAATGAGGCCCAATTAGACCACTGACTAGAATTGGGGGCTGTTTGCCAGATGTGCCAGATTGCATTATCGATGGCGCGTACAAAGACTTCGAGTCGACCATCAATGGTGCGGATGACCACTGGATCACTCGTGATGGTGCCACCTAATGATTGCCAGCTTGACCAATAACCGGTATGGGGAGCAGTTTGCCAGATGTGCCAGAGTGCGTTATCGGCACCGCGGGCAAAGACCTCAAGCCGACCATCGGCATTGATATGGACTGCCGGGTTGCTGGTGATCACTTGGCCCAGAGAGTACCAGCTTGACCACGGATTCGAGTGGGGAGCGGTTTGCCAGATGTGCCAGAGAACGTTATCGGCACCGCGGGCAAAGACTTCAAGCCGCCCATCGGCGTTGATATATACCGCAGGGTTACTGGTGATTGCTCCACCTAAAGATTTCCAGCCTGACCAACCAGCGTTGGGAGCAGTTTGCCAGTTATGCCATAACGCATTATCGGAGCCACGTACGAATACTTCTAATCGACCGTCTGAATTGAGGTAAGCGGCGGGTTTGCTGGTCACACTTCCACCGAGTGAGCTCCAGCCGGTCCAGGAAGCGCCTGTATGTGTCGTTTGCCCATTGCGCCACACTGCATTGTCACCACCTACACCGAAAACCTCGATCCGACCATCAGAGGTATTCACCGCTGAGACAATGCCAGACGCCGCAATGGCAGCGTTTTCGATTTCAACCTCATTTGCATCAGATGATTCGGTATTATCTGGATTTGATGTTTTAATCGGTTCTTTTTTCATATATATATCCTCTTTAGGCATAATTTTTTAGATTCACCAAACAGTCATTTAATAATTAATGTCTTAATTCTTTAAAATTAATCTTTTCGTTTATGTTCTTATTTTTCTTAAAAAAGAATGGCTAATGTTTTATTTGAAATTAACTGATGACAATTAAGTTATCGATAAGGTATGATTGTATATTATAAATTTCTATAGCGTGATATATATTTTTACATACGACCATTTAAAAACAATTAATTACATGTAAACTATTTCGTTATTTTAAAGTTTCATTTAATTTTTATTTTAAATATATTTTGAAAGTTGCATTAACTCCAGAAAAAAATAAGAGAGAATAATTTATATTGCTTTCACTCTAATGACATTCTTTTGCCAGAAAGTGGCATATCATGGATATGCCACCAGTTTTAACAAATAGATTTAAAAATAAGTTGTGATACCGGCACGAAACGTTCTGCCCGGTGAAGGGATATAGCCGAGGCTAAGAGGTTGGATATAATATTTGTCGAACACATTATCCACACCGAACTCAAATTCGACATGCTTATTTATACGGGCAGTTAGAGAGATATCGGCCACAGTTGCGGGTCGCCAGATAATGGGCGCTAATAAAGGAGCAGAACCGCGTCCTGGTTTTCCTGCTGGCACAGATCTTTGTCCATAATGGGAAACTCTGGCATTGACAGATACATTGTCATTTAAAAATCGCTGGGTCAGATCGAGTGATACCGCATATTTCGGCGGAATATGATTAGTTGCATAATCCGAAGGGAGACTACGTGCGATGCACCCGTCATTTTCCGTACAGAATTTGACTTTTGTGTAGTAATTCATCGATAAACGCGCATCAAAGTGATCGCTATGGTAAACACTTGCCAATTCCAATCCGGCAAATTTAGCCTCTTTAATATTACTGATGTACATACTCCAGTAATCATCCATCCATGCTCGGCTGATATAATCCTTCACCCGGTTATCAAAGTAGGATATTGCGATATCGAAGCTATCATTTTGAGCAATGATATTCGAGAAGCGTGATGTCAGCCCGACTTCGATATTTTTTGAAATTTCAGGTTTTATATGATCGTCAACATTCATCATGTAGCCACGAATACCTTCAACCATTGATGGAAAACGTGGGGCATAGGTATATTTGGCATGTAACGCGGTTTCATGATTAAGTTCAAGCTTAGTGCCGACCCAATAGCCGTGAGCGTGATCTCGCTTATTGTTTACTTTCCCAGAGGTGAGCTGTGGTAACCAAGAGCTACCCGGACGAGCTGGACTGTCATCTTCGATCTGATAGGATTTTAAATCCCATCCACCCATTAGGGTCAGACGGTCGGCAAGCATATAGTTCCCGTTCAGGAAAAAACGGCCTTCTTTACGCTCTCCTTCCCGATTAACGGCATATTTCCATTTACCTGCGCTTGGGCCAGTGCGTTCACGAATAAAGCTGGCACCGTAGTTCAACTCAATATCTTGCATTGAAAGCTCAAATAACGAGGTGTTACTCAAATTCACCCCGACTGTACGCATGAATTTTTTATCACCGAGGGCATTATTTGCGGTTCGAGGGCGATCGTTAACTCGTGTTTGCCATACTCCGATATCCAAATTAATCCAGGGATTTGACGCAGGTTCCCATTTATAGTTGAGGCTGTGCCTGTTCATGTTGAGCCGTGTCAGTGGTCCCTGTTCCAAGATCATAAATGTTTGGCTTAGGTTTGCCATATCCGCGACATAGGATTCTCCGTAGAAATTTTGGTAATGGCTAACGATAGCCGAGATTTCATGACCATCACCAAAACGAACTTTTCCTTTACCCAGTAATGATTGGCTATCTTCAGAAGTATTTGGGACGGCATCTCCCATTGCGTACAGCGAATAACCGGCCATCTGTTCACTGAATTGTGGAATGAGGCAATCTTGTGGATCACTCTCACACAAATAGCCTGGCATCCCACGTTCCTTAGCGCCCGGTCCGTGTTTACCTGAATGGTAATTGCCTCGTTTGCGCTGAGAAACACCAAACAGCAATTCATAGGAAGGTTCGGCAATCGCGAAAACAATACTCCCGGTGCGATTTTTAGCATCGAAAAGAGAGGTTTTTGATGGGGAAGGCCAGTCATTGCGTTGATAATCGTCAGGATTAGAATGGTTGTTCAACAGACTTCCTTTCAGGCGCACTCCTGCCTTTTGTCCATCGAGGAGGATATCACTGGCTTCAATGGTTTTTATCTCCACCGTTCCCCCAATAGCTCCCATACCGCCTTTTCCTGTCGGGCCTTTACTGATATCTACCCGGCCAATGAAATCGGGATCGATAAAGGAACGGTTGGAGACACCCTGATAGCCGCGGTAAAGCGCGGTCTGGTTAGAGGCGCCATCAACGGTGGTTAGGACTCGGCCTTGTCCTTGCAAGCCTCGGATATTCACATCCAGACTGCCTGAACTACGCGCTTCGCCGGATAATACCCCCGGTGTGGTTTTGAAAATATCAACGGGGTGGATCACACCGAATTTTTCAATATCTTTACCGTTGATGGTGGTACTGTCGAACCGCAATGGTTCATTACCTGAATACCCTCGATTGCCGGCTACCGTAAGAGGATTGAGTACGATTACACCTTTGTGGGTCATCTTCTTTGTCATTTTTACCAGCGTGTAGCTGCCATCGGTACGTTGGGACAGATGTAAATGACTGCCTGTGAGCAGTTGTACTAAACCTTGATGAGCAGTAAAACTGCCGTTTAATGACGGCGCTGTTAGCCCGTTGGTTAAATGCGGATCGAAAGAGAGCGCTGTACCGGTTTGAGCCGCAAAGTGGGACAACGAATTGCCTAATGAACTTGGTGGAATATGAACGGAATAGACCGTATCTGTTGGTGTGGTGGCGTACAGGGGACGCATCGGTAGCAGTATCAATGGCAATAATAGAGCGGCTAAAGACTTTTTCTGCCAACGTGGTTGTGAACCGCGACAGTAAATATGATATGGCATAGTAAGTTTTTGATATGGCATAGGCAAGTTCTCCATAACTTTTTCAGCTTCTTTTATTTCTATGCCGTATGAGATTGAAAAAAGTGTCAGTAAAAATGATTATTTTTATTCACTGGGTGAGTAGAGGGTAATCCAATAGCGGGTCAGGCGGCGCATTGAGAGCGGATAAGTTTGTAATAGCATATGCAGTGCCAGATCCGTATCCCGTATGGGAAAAGCACCAGAAACCCGCAGATGAGCGACTGCATCATCACAACGGATGACACCGGGACGATAGCGATTCAGTTCAGTCACCACCGTTGCCAGCGGCGAGTTATCAGCTACCATCATGCCCTGTAACCAGCTTAGAGATGCTGTTGAACGGGGATGTTGTGGGGCAACGGTAAATTGAGTGAAATGGGTTGCTTCTCCAGCATGCAGTATGTGTGGCAAACCGTTATCTGGCGTAATGCGAACTGCTCCTTCTACTATTTCCACTTGTGTGTGGGAAGCTTGTTGGCGGACGCTGAATTTTGTACCTAACGCCACAATAACGCCTTGTTTGGTTTGTACTTTTAATGGGCGTACCGGCTGGTGGCTATCTTTGTGGGTTTCAATATAAATTTCCCCTAGCTTTAGATGAATGAGCCGTTGGGTATCGTCATAATGAACATCTGTTGAGCTTTGAGTATTTAAAGCCAATTGACTGTTATCCGGTAATGACCAGCGCTGAATTTGTCCCGTTGCAGTGTGATAATCGCCAGTGAGAAGCTGAAATTGATCAGATCGCCAGAAGAGTGATGATGCGCCAGCCGGTATTAACAACATGAGTGTAAGCTTTCTGATGGCTGCTCGACGGGAAAGGGGCTGTTTGTTGTTTAGCAGCGGTGAGGCGATATGCGGTGGTAAATGGTGTAACCGTGCTAACAGACATTGTGCCCGTTCCCAGGCTTGAGCATGTTCTGGACTTTGTGCACACCAGGCCGCGCAGGCATTCCGATCAGCTTCGCTGGCATGACTATCATGCAAAACGGTCAACCATTCTGCGGCTTCAGCAAGTATCGTTTCAGAAGGTGTACTTGATGAAGAAGATGTATCAGTGGAAGCCATACCAATCCCTCTTATGCCATCGCTATCAGGCATTGATAAAAGCCCTGTTTCATATAACGTTTTACTGTGGACAGCGAAATATTCATCTGATTTGCAATATCTTCATACTTCATGCCTTCTATCTGGGAAAGTAAAAAGACAGTTTGCACTGGCGTGGGGAGTTGACTAAGCATGATATCAATTTCCTGAAGTGTTTCGAGGATGATAAGTTTTTGCTCTGGTGCGGGAATAAGCGGTTCAGGCAGACTGATGAGTAAATCCAGATAAGATTGTTCAAGTGAGCGGCGACGATACCAGTTAACCATCAACCCCTTGGCAATAGTGACGATGTAGGCACGGGGTTCATTGAGTTGCTGTGGTAAAGGTGAACGAAGTAATTTAACAAAAGTATCTTGAGTCAGGTCTGCGGCAGTTTCATCGCAGTTAAGACGATGCTTAAGCCAACGAAATAGCCAATCATGATTGTGGACGTACATCCACTGGATCTGTTGAGTGTCTAAAACATTAACGGTCATTTTCATGCCATGCTATCAATGTATACCCAATGGATTTCAAGGTGCATCGCGACGGCAAGGGAGCGAATCCCCGGGAGCATAGCAAACTATGTGACCGGGGTGAGTGAGTGCAGCCAACAAAGAGGCAACTTGAAAGATGACGGGTATAAATGCAAATCATTATCATTTTGGTATGCTACAGGTAATTGCTTTCCGTTACCAATAAATAATGGAGGCGAAACGGCTGATCAAATGCATTTTTATTTACTATAAAGAAAATTAATGAATTAATTTGTGGTTTTGATTGTGATTGACAGGGCTAAATTATAAGGATTTTCAACAGAGATCGAGAATTTAAACTAAACATTCCTTTAAGTGCTATAGAATATGAGTAGCGCTTCAAGGTAATTAAAATGACGATTAAGGCATTAATGACGTATATTTTAAGGTTAAATCAATGGAGAAACTGATTCTTATTTATGGCCTAATTGATTTGATCTCTTGTTCATCCTCTATTGAGTTTTACTGTTAGTAGCGTGTTTAAGGTGTTGAGAATATCTGAATTGTTATTTTTTTAATAGTTTCAAATTGAATTTAATATTAAAAATATTTTTACAAGTGAAAATTTTAAATCATTTTAGATTTAGGGGTAAGGTAATATGATGTTGGGTTTATTGATGAGAGCCTAATATATCATATAATTATCTTTTAATATTGATGTTATGTAGGCAATTGGAATAATAAATTTGACGTTCAAAAATAGCAAAATTCAGATATATAGCTATAATAGATGATTATATACGATAATTACAGTGGTTAATATAGTAAAAGCTTAAATGAACGAGGGATAAGATGGAAGGTACTTTAATTATTTGTAT
The DNA here is from genome assembly GCF_035181445.1 of Photorhabdus africana. NCBI lineage: Bacteria > Pseudomonadati > Pseudomonadota > Gammaproteobacteria > Enterobacterales > Morganellaceae > Photorhabdus > Photorhabdus africana. The sequence continues at coordinate 83,402 of NZ_JAXBVE010000019.1, read as the reverse complement.
TGATTCGATTCTGAGATTTCGTTCGGATTACGATACGACAATCGCTGTACCGATGTTATCAGTTCAGGAACAGTTAGGAAAAAATGATCCGTTCTTTTTCCTAAAATATTTCAGAAATAAGGTCCTAATAGAAAAAGGGGTGACAATATCAAATATATTTCTCGCGATAGAACCGTGGCAGGCTATGCTAAGCACTTGGTTGGAAATTGATATTGCTGCTTACATTGCAGAGATTAGAAAGCCTTCGCAAGAAGAACCGATATTTGATTGGATCAGTATTCAGAGAATCACATCGGTTCATCGGGTATATCAGCGAAAAGATATGAAAGATAATGAGAAACTGTCTGAATATTTTAATCGTGAACATATGCCAACAAAATATTTTAATATTGAATCAGTTTGTATGGCATCGGGTTATAGAAAAGGAGATAAAGAGTATTACAGTATCAGTGAATATATCCATGAAATTAAAAACATTCCAGTTATTGCCAGTGACAGGCAAATATTAATTGGCTATGATGATAATAACACGGATATTTTGAATGATAAATGTTTTGGTATATATGATAATAGAAATATCAAATATATACAGGGAACAACTTCGTTCGCGTTTTATGAATTGATGGAAGCTATTTTTAATGATGGCTTATTCTACAATTCACCACAAACAGCTTGTCATAGCTTAGAGATGATAAAAGAGATGTTGGAAATTATAGATCGCGGAAATATGAATCACGAAAAGGATAATAAAGAGTGTATTAATCAACAAGAAAGTAATAGTAGAAATATTAATGGAGGTAATGGTGATGGAGAATTAAATATTGAATTTTATGATGGTGCTTTTGATCCACTGATAGAGCATATAGAAACAGAGAGGGAGTATTGGAATTATATAAAATTATTATGTCATTCGTATGGTCATTTGCCAGTAAGAATTGGTAAGATTAATGAGGCTAAAGTTCCTGAATATCGCTTTTATAACAATATTATAGATGATGAAAGTTAGTTTTTATGGATGAGCTATATTTCATCATCAAGTATTAAAGTGCCAGTAGATATTATATTTTGGTGTCTGGTCTTATTTTGTTTTTTCATGTATTGTATTGGCGGAAATATGAAGTAATGTAAGTAAATCTACGTGGTGATATATATCTTATAGAGTATAATTTTTTAGAAAATACGCGTTATCTTTTGACGGAAGTTTGAAAATATTTTAACTATACCCAATGGATTTCAAGATGCATCGCGACGGCAAGGGAGCGAATCCCCGGGAGCATAGATAACGATGTGACCGGGGTGAGAGAGTACAGCCAACAAAGAGGCAACTTGAAGGATAACGGGTATATAGCGTTTTAACATCGTGTTTAATAGGAAGGTAATAATGCCGAAATTAATTTATTACGTCGCTGCGACAATAGATGGTTATATTGCTAATAAAAACAATGGGCTGGATTGGTTATATGAATTTGTGCTTGGGGATGATGCAACACCTTATGATGATTTTTATCGAGGTATTGGTGCTGTGATTATGGGAGCACAAACATACGAATGGATAATGACAAATTCACCGGATAATTGGCCATACAAAAATGTTCCGGCCTTCGTTCTTTCTCATAGGGCGCTGTCAACACCTGAAGGGTTGAATATCATCATAACCAATGAAACAGTAAGAGTTATTGCTGCCAAGGCGAAGAAAATGGCTAATGGTAAAGATGTCTGGTTAGTTGGGGGAGGTAAAACCGCTGCGTATTTTGCTGAGGCTGGTGAATTACAACAAATATTCTTAACCACAATTCCGGTATTTTTAGGTGCGGGCGTTGAGGTTTTTCCTGTGAGTGAAAAAGTCCATGTCATACCTAAGACGCAACGTTTTTTACGTAGCGGCGCTATTGAAAGTTTGCTGGATGTTGATGCTCCTACCCCTACACCGTAAATAAGATTGCTGCTGTCATGTTCATCTGGCCTGTTTTCAGCTAAACAGGTTCAACACTACAGTCAAATGTATTGCCCACATTAATTGCGCCATAATCGCGCCATATTAGTGGCATAAAAGTGGCGCGATTATCTGAATTGCGCCATAATCGCGCCAGTATTCTTACTGGGAGCTGCTGTTCGCTATGAGTTTAATGACCGATATTTATGAAACCTTGTGTATTGCATCACAACCTATGTCTATTTCGGATTTATTGGTGGAGCATCCCTCCGTTCCTAGAAGGACTGTTCAACGTTGGCTGGGGCGACTTGTTGAAAATAAGAAAGTACAGATATTGGGTGAAGGTCGAAATCGCCGCTATGTTATCGCTACGGAGGAAACATCAGATTCGATAGCGGATAGATCGGATAATTTCCCGAGCTATATTCCACTGTCTGAAGATAGTAAGGATATTCTTCGTTATATTGATCAACCCATCAAAGCGAGGACGCCTGTCGGTTATCAGCGAGAGTTTCTGGAATCATATGAGCCGAATGTCACTTATTATCTGTCGGTTCCAATTCGTAATCAGCTTTGGCGAATTGGAGATACGAAACAAATCTCACAGCCAGCGGGAACCTATGGTAGAGCTATCTTGGATCGTTTGCTCATTGATTTATCGTGGGCTTCAAGTTATTTGGAAGGAAACACTTACAGTCGATTGGATACGGTGAAGTTGATTGAATATGGAAAAATTGCGGTAGGAAAAAACGCGATTGAAACTCAAATGATCCTAAACCATAAAGCCGCTATTGAATTACTTGTCGATGGTATTGAGGAACTTAATTTTAATCGATATACCGTTCTCAATTTACACAGTACATTATCTGAAAATTTATTATCTAATCCTGTCTATGAAGGATGTATCCGTCAACATCAAGTTGAAATAGGAAAGAGTGTTTTCAGACCATTATCGGGTGAGGTCCATATCAGTGAAATTTTGGATTCGTTGCTCGGGAAAGCAGGAGCTATATCAGATCCGTTTGAGCAATCCTTTTTTATGATGGTCCATTTGCCGTATTTACAGCCTTTTACTGATGTTAATAAGCGAACTTCCCGCTTGGCCGCTAATTTGCCGTTGATTCGTTCAAATCTATGTCCATTAACTTTTGTCGATGTACCGGAAGAGGCATATAGCCGTGCAATGCTTGGTATTTATGAAATGACCCGAGTTGAATTACTACGGGATCTTTATCTATGGGCTTATGAGCGTTCTGCCCGAGAATATTTGGCTGTCACGCAGGGAATCACCACACCAGATCCGTTAAGATTACAATATCGAAATGTGATTAAGCAGATCGTTTATCGGGTAGTTGCCACGCCAGAGATGGATTCAATTGACGTTATCGATAAATTAATTTCCGATGAATTAAGTCAATCTGAGCGCGACACGTTAAAAGCATTGGTTATTGAGGAATTACGGCGATTACATGAAGGTGTGTTGGCAAGGTATGGCCTTCGACCTTCGCAATTTGAAAAATGGAAGGGAAAATACCGATAGTCTTTGTATTGACGCTATTGAATGGTCGCATGGACATAAAAAATTTCCGGATTAATTACATCATTATTTTAAATAAGCGATTAATTAGCTCTCTTTGTTATGCCGTCGCATTAGGGCTTAAACTTATGCAGATAAAGATTAAAAAGCGATTTGTGGAATAATTGTAATTGACATCGCTAAACACCCATCAGTACTTTCATCTTATCTTGGCCTGACATCATATACGCAGGGTTATCAGTGTAAATGAACCTTTGGTAAAACGGGTACGGACCTTACATCTAGTTATCTTTATTTATCAGATAGATGAATATAGGTTGGCTACCCGGTCAAACTGTTCCTTGGCACTACGATGTCACTTTAATTCTGGCTTATGCTCAGAGGTAGGTCAAAAATTCGTCTGTTTAGGTAGTGAGTTTTTATACAGAATTATCCTAAAAAAACAGAAACTAGTATTTTTATGATCTAAATTTTCGCATTATGTTCTAAAAATAGGTAAAAGAGATGTTCAAGTAAGGATTTTAGATGGAAATGCCGATTTATTTTCAATACTGGGGTAAGGCGAAGCGAGTCTTAGAGGTTGATAGTGCAGATTATCATCTACTTCCTTACCATTGTTTAGATGTTGCTGCGGTAGGAATGCAGTTACTCTCTTTAGAAAGATCGTTAACTAGAGATCTTGCTAACTTTTTAGCGTTATCTACGCAGCAGTTACGAAGCATGGTCTCCTTTATATTGGCTTTGCACGATATTGGTAAATTTGCATCTGCTTTTCAAAAATTACTTCCCGGTTTGGCAGTAGGTCTGCATCGACCAGATTGCCCCAAAGAGTATGATGGCCGTTATTTTTGTCATGATCGTATAGGATTGTATTTCTGGGAAAATATCAAAACGGAGTTACTTAATAGACTTGTTAATATTGAAGGGGCTGAGCAAAGAGAACTGCGAGAGATGTTTGATACCTTAATGGTATTCATCGATTGTGTATTAGGGCATCACGGTCGGCCAATTGATAAAACAGGTTATAAAGCGATTAAGTATTTTACTGAACCTCATAATTTTAATGCTGCCACACTCTTTGCACATCATTTGGTTGAATTATTTCAACCTGAGTTTCCCATTGAAAAATTACAATCCAAAGAGTGGCGACGGCGACTGGAACAAGTGAGCTGGCAGTTTGCTGGTATTGCAATATTGGCGGATTGGATTGGTTCTGATAGCCATTATTTTACGTATCAATCTAAACCTATGCCGTTAACAGATTATTGGAAACATGCTCAAGCAATGGCAAAAAAAGCAGTTATGGCGATAAATTTAGGTAGAACGCCGGTAGTCAAACCGTTTATTTCCATTCAGGAATATTACGGTTTTGCTGCAACACCATTGCAACAGTGGGCCGAATCAATACCTGTAGATGATTCTCCTCAGTTGTTTATTTTAGAAGATGTTACTGGGGCAGGTAAAACAGAAGCGGCGCTTGCTCTTACACATCGTTTGATGCAGGCAAAAGCCGCTGATGGTTTTTATTTCGGTTTGCCGACAATGACGTCTTCTAATGCAATATTTAGCCGGATTGCTAAACATTACCAGCAAATGTTATTGATAGAGGATGACAGTAAACCAAATATCGTTTTAGCTCATGGTACATGGGGGATGAATAATCAATTTCGTGAACCCGTTTTAGCGTTAGGTCACCCAGATAGAAACGATGGTAAAACAGATATCGCGGCTTCAGCGCAGTGTAATCAATGGCTAGCTGACCCACGTAAGCAGGCGCTGTTAGCGCCTGCCGGAATCGGAGCGATTGATCAGGCTTTATTGGCTGTATTACCAAGGCGCTATCAATCATTAAGATTATTTGGGCTTAATCGTAAAGTATTAATCGTTGATGAGGTTCATGCGGCGGATGAATTTATGTTTAATTTACTGGAAAATTTATTAGCGCTGCATCTTTATCAGGGGGGTTCAGCTGTTTTATTGACAGCAACATTGACCTTTAAACAGCGTCAACGTTTAACGGATATTTGGCTAAATGTTGGTGGGTTGAGTTCCCAATTATTGCAAAAAACCGATTTTCCTTTAGCAACAAAAATAAGTTTAAATGCCATATTGCCCGTTATTGAACAACCGTTATCAAGCCGAAAAGATGTTAGCCGGGAAGTCAAAGTTGATTTCTTAAATAGCTTTAGCAGTTGTGTTGAAAAGGTATTAGCCGCCATTGTACAAGGGCAATGTGTCGTTTGGATACGAAATACAGTAGATGATGCTATTGAGGCTTATCAGACACTGCGAAGTTTACTTACTGAACCTGATCGTTGTCTGTTATTTCATAGCCAGTTTATATTGCAACACCGAAAAGAGATTGAAGATCATGTATTGACTATTTTTGATAAAAATAGTCATGGTGAATTGCGGCGGGGCAAAGCATTAATTACCACACAGATATTCCAGGCGAGTTTAGATACTGATGCCGATGTCATGATTTCAGATATTTGTCCTATTGATGATCTCATTCAGCGAGCCGGGCGTTTGCATCGTCATACTCGCGATAGTGATGGTATTTATCGATGGGGTATTAAAGATTCACGTCCTGCACCCATATTGTTTATCCATGCGCCTGAATGGCGGGAGCAACCTGGATCAGATTGGCTAAGCCATAATTTTCGTAACACACAATATGTTTATCGCTCGCCTGCTCGTTTGTGGTTAACCATGCGCATATTGAGAGAACTGAGTGCTATACGTATGCCGGCGGAAACGCGTCAATTAATTGATGCGGTTTATGGTCATGCTTTTGAGCAAGCACCGAAAGTGTTAAAACATCAAGAGAATGAATTCATTGATGAGGAGCGAAGTCAGACAGCTAAAGCTAAGTCTTATTGGTTACAGTGGCAATTATATGGTTATTGTGATCGAAGTGCTGATCATTGGTATGAGGATGATTCAGACATTAATGCTCGCTACAGTGATATTGAAACCGTTGAGGTATTATTACTGAAAAAAGATGATTCAGGACAACTTGCACCTTGGGTAAATTCAGCCGAATTTTCAGTGTCACTGAGTACAATTAAATTATCCAGAAATAAGTATGCGGATAAATTAGCCCCAATTCCGACAAAATTAATACCTGCTCTCAATGCATTGCAACAGAGATATTACCAAATTAGATATTTGCAACCTTGGTTGCCAGATCAAGATCCGAATTTTACTTATTCTTCAACAATAGGCTTTTGTGAAAGATAGAAGCAGGAGGTGTTATGAACTTAGTTCAGGACCCGTGGTTGCCCTTTCGGTTACGTGATGGCAGTGAAAAAGTATTGCCGATTAATGCGATATGTGATCATGATGTTATGGACTTTGCTTTACCGCGAGCTGATTTTCAAGGGGCAGCTTGCCAATTTGCCATTGGTTTATTACAAACCGTTTTTGCGCCGGAAGATAAATATCAATGGCATGCTCTGTATGAAACAGCACCTGATAAGAAGGTATTACAACAAACTTTTAATAAAGTGATACATGCTTTTAATGTTACCGGTATAGGGCCTCTTTTTATGCAGGATTTTGATCCGCTGCAAACAGTAAAATCAACCACTGTAGCTGGATTATTAATTGAAGCGCCGGGAGCGAATGGTTTAAGACTTAATACGGATCATTTCATTAAACGTGGCATCGGAGATGTGATGTCTCTTGAAATGGCGACTTTGGCACTGTTTACTTTACAAATTAATGCACCGTCAGGAGGGGTGGGACATCGAGTAGGATTACGAGGTGGGGGACCATTAACCACGTTAGTCGTGCCGCAACAAACGGATGCCACATTATGGCAAAAATTGTGGTTAAACGTTATTAATCGAAGTGAATGGCATTATTCAGAACCTGATTTAACCAGTGCTCAGGTTTTTCCCTGGTTAGCGCCAACAAAAGTGAGTGTGAATAAAGGGACGGAAATTCATGCTACGGATGTGCATCCCTTACATATGTATTGGGCAATGCCGAGACGTATACGTCTTGTCGTGGAAAATGGCGAGAATATTTGCAAAATTTCAGGTAAATATTCTGAGTTCACTGTCTCTGAATATCGAACACAAAACTATGGCGGCAATTATACCGGTAATTGGACCCATCCGTTAACGCCCTATAAATGGGACCCTAAAAAACTAACACAACCCTTATCTATTAAAGGCCAACCGGGAGGGGTGACATATAAAATTTGGGATGTTTTAGTATTTACCAGCCATGAGAGAGGACAGCGTTGTGCGCCGGTTGTGAGCCATTTTTATTCTTTATGTTGTCATTTTGCTGAATTCCGAAGGGCAATGCCTCGTCTGTGGGTGTTTGGCTACGATATGGATAATATGAAAGCACGTTGTTGGTATTCTGTCACTGTGCCGTTGTTTTTTGTCTTACCTGAACAACAGGAAAAGATTCTATATCAAGTCAAAGAGCTACAAAAACTGGCAATCAATATGATTTGGCTATGCCGGAATCAAATAAAAACGGCTTGGTTTGAAAAGCCTGTTGATGTGAAAGGAAATACTTCCTTTATTGACCTGACTTTTTGGCAACAAAGTGAATCTCTGTTCTTTTCCGTGGTGCATCAACTTATCGATAATGCAAATTCCGATGCGCCATATCTGACACCAGAACAGGCCAAACATTGGCTCAATACCTTGCGTTATCTCTGTAGTGATTTATTTGATGAATATGTTGCTTTATCTGAATTAGGTAATGAGCGTTCAATGGCGAAACGCATGAAAGCGCGTCAGCAGTTAATTATCGGGTTATATGGACAAAAAGCGTTAAAAGAGATCAAAACATTTATCACTAATCATCATATTCACTCCGGGAAGGAGGAGGTGTAATGGACAGTAAGAGTGAAATCATATTATTGCATTGGTGGCAAAGTATGTTTATGTCACCAAAACAGCTAAAAGAGAAAGGTATTATTCCAGCCCCTTCTACTTATAGAGCTCAGTTAAAGCGCTGTGACAGTGTTGAGATGGCTATGTTAACTGAAGGCTTTCGGGCTTTATGGCTCAGCTTACCTGATGAAATTAGTTTATCAGATAATCCGATAAAATTGGAATATTGGGCCACGATGGCGGTGGCATTAGTTCATGTTAAAAACAACAGTGATATCAAATTGGCGGTAGCGGCGGGTAAGAAAGGAGGAGGAAATAAACCGGTGGTCAGTGAATTAAGATTTTCACAATTACAAAATGCTAAAACACCGAATGAATTATTATGTCGATTACGTCGGGTTTTACAGCAAATCAAAGGCAATATTTCTGTTTTGGCTTTAGCGCGGGATATTGAGGAGTGGTTTGCTGAATATGAGCAATTACGACCATGCAAGGCGGATAGGCGTATCAAAGTGAGGTGGGGTATGGATTATTACCGTGCTGCTAGTGGTAAATCAGTTGATTTATCGGATTTTCATTAATTGAGTTTAGGATGATTATTATGAGTCAGTTTATTCAATTACACCTATTAACTTCCTATGCGCCATCTAATCTGAATCGTGATGATTTAGGTCGGCCTAAGACAGCGAAAATGGGTGGTTTTGAACGTTTGCGCGTGAGTTCTCAAAGTTTAAAACGTCACTGGCGTACTTCTGAATTGTTTGAACAGGTGCTATCAGAGAATATTGGTATTCGCACTAAGCGACTTGGTATCAAAGTATTTGAAGCGTTGATCAATGCTGGAGTGAAAGAAAAATCTGCTAAAGCATTGGCTACGACTATTGCTGGTGTTTTTGGAAAAACGAAAAAAGATGCTTTAGAAATCGAACAATTGGCACATATCAGCCCGGAAGAGCAACAATCGGTCATGTCGTTGATTGCGGTGCTGGCGGAAGAAAACCGGGCACCAACGGCTGAAGAGCTTAATTTATTACAAACTAAGCAAACCGCGGTGGATATTGCCTTGTTTGGTCGGATGTTAGCTTCAAGTCCGGCATTTAACGTCGAGGCTGCCTGTCAGGTCGCTCATGCTATTAGTGTACATAGTGTGGTGATTGAAGATGATTATTTTACAGCGGTGGATGATTTAAATGATGGTAAGGAAGATACGGGGTCGGCCCATATAGGGGAATTGGGTTTTGCCGCCGCGCTGTTTTACAGTTATATCTGCATTAACAAAACGCAATTAATAAAAAATTTGGATGGTGATGAAGCCCTTGCTAATAAAGCGATTAAAGCATTAACAGAAGCCGCTGTGAAAGTATCGCCTGCGGGTAAACAAAATAGTTTTGCTTCTCGTGCTTATGCCAGTTTTGCTCTCGTTGAGAAAGGCGAACAACAACCTCGTTCTTTATCTGTTGCATTTTTAAAGCCTATTAATGACAGCGACCAGGGCCCATCGGCAATTGATGCCTTAGAAAGCCAAATGCGCAATATTGATCTGGTTTACGGTACTTGTGCCGATGCCCGCTATAAATTCAACACATTCACTGGGGAAGGAACTTTGATCGAGCTGCTTGAATTTGTTACACAGTAATGGAGGGCAGAATGAAAGCATATTTAGTCTTCCGATTATATGGCCCAATGGCAAGTTGGGGACAACCTGCGGTTGGGGGGGAGAGGCCAACGGAATTGTATCCTGGTCGCTCTGCGATTTTGGGGTTATTAGGCGCAGCGTTAGGTATTCGACGAGATAATGAGTCTGAATTAGCAAAATTACAAAAAAGTGTATTCATTGCCATTAAGCAGACCGTTCCTGGCTCTTTAATGCGTGATTATCATACGACGCAGGTGCCGACGCACAATAATAATGTGGTTCATCAGAACCGTAAAAGTGAATTAAGGTCAGATAAACTTAATACCATACTGTCTAATCGTGATTATCGTTGTGATGGTATTTGGATCGTTGCTATTACATTAACTGAACACGCTTGTTTTACGCTTAAACAATTCCGGGATGCTTTACTTAAACCTGTATTTATCTTGCATCTTGGACGTAAATCTTGCCCGCTTGCTTTACCTCTCTGCCCTAAACTCATTACGTCATCGGCATTAAAAATGGCATTGGATATCTCTTTTCCACCGCTGATTCATTCTGATAGCGAAGATAAGTTATGGCTAGGCGCAAACGGTATTGTGACTTATTTTTGGGAGGGAAATAAAGATGAAATTATCGCTTCAAATATCTTAATCAGCCATCCTTGGGATGAGCCGATTAACCGGGGGCGTTGGCAATTCCGGCAACGTACTATGTATCAACTTTCTATCGAGGAGGGTGTTGATGTATTTGTCTAAAGTTGTGCTTCGGCAATCGAGTCAAACAGCAAATATATTAGCAAAATTGGGTGCAAATGGCGTTTATACTTCTCATCAATTGTTATGGAAATTGTTTTCAGCAGACGAAAAACGGCAATTTCTATTTCGGGAAGAGATTGGAATAATGGGATTACCTGTATTCTATGTTTTATCTAAAACCTCACCTCAAACTCAGTCACCATTGTTTGAGGTGGAAACGAAAGCATTTTATCCTCAATTGAAGGAGGGGCAGCGTTTAGCTTTCAAATTACGTGTTAATCCAACAATCTGTATTACCGATTCTTCTGGAAAACGTCAGCGTCATGATGTCTTGATGCATGCTAAGTTTCAGGCAAAACAGCAAGGTGAAACGGAGCTGGGGAAAATAAAAGCCATGATGGAGAATGCCGCCCGCAATTGGCTGTTAAATCATCGTCGTATGCAGCAGTGGGGTATTCAATTTGACGATTTACTGGATATTGAAGGTTATACTCAGCATCGAAGTGTAAAAAAGCAGGGGCAAAAAATACAATTTTCCAGTGTTGATTTTCAAGGGCTTCTGACGATTACCAACGGTGAGCTATATTTGGAACAGTATGCAAAAGGCTTTGGTCGTGCTAAAGCGATGGGATGCGGATTGATGTTAATCAGAACAGTATAATGGCATGGATGTCATTTAAATTTATTTTTGTTGAAGATCGTAATGCAATATTCTTTGTTGTATGAGGATATTGATGTTAAAGGTAGCAAATTCGCTGTTGTTAGGCGTTCGTGTTATGCTTCAAAAGCATGGTAAAAAGTGATATTGCTAACTAATATCATCCTGTAGAGTAAGGCGTAGTTGTTACTCTTGGAAATATTGATAAAATAATTACCGTGTTCCTCACCTCTGTGGGGATGGCCCTGAATTTTGGTATACATTTGTACAGGGAAGAATATGTTTCCTGTGTTTAATGGGATGAACCGCTATAATTAATGGTAGGATATCGGTGTCACTGAGTGTTCCTGGTCATTACCGGGGTAAACCAAACTCGATAAATCTCGTCAAAGAGAGAATTTAAGTGTTCCCTGTAGTTGCGGGGATAAACCACGGCATGAGTGATGCTTTACTATGTTCGCTAAATGTTCCCTGTACTTACGGGGATGGACCTAGCAGTGCTCCAAATAGTTATAAAGCTAAGGATGTGTTCCCTGTATTGTACTCACGGGGATAAACCGTACGAAAATGACACTGATCATTGGCTTCCTTGATGTTCCCTACCTCTACGGGGATAAACCGGACAGTAACAGTGATGTAATCGGTAGTAATTGGTGTTCCTTGTGTCCACGGGGTGAACCGAACTGATACTGTTGCGCTTTAGATTTGGAAGCGTGTTCCCTGTATTAACGGGGATAAACCGAACAGTTAGCGTTTTAGCTGGCAGAGATGGATTTGTTCCCCGTTTCTACGGGGGTAAACCGCTAAATACAGAACTATCGGCATTTGTTGCAATTTGATCCCCGTAATCTACGGGGATCAACCGTCATCCGGAAGGGTAATTGACATAAGGGGTCAGCGTTCCTTGAATTTATGGGGATAAACCAGATTCGGGTTTCATGATGATAGTTGAAGTAGAAATGCTCCCCGTTTTTACGGGGAAAGAGCAATTCATTGCCACCTTGGACACAATTTTCAGGCCGATGATAAATCTGCGGTTCGGGCATATCGATACCGGGCAGTATTCGTTTAGTGATTTGACAGCGCTTTTTTCGGTATTAAGGCCAACGACTTATCGAACTTGTGCACGTAAGAGAATGGCTCAGGATAACTAACGGAAATTTATAATGAAAAAGAAGCGACTAAGAAAATTTCAGAAAGAACTTGAGACGTTGGGGCTAATTGAAAAAGATCCAGATGTGGTCGGTTATGTGCTGTTTAACACGCGTAATCGCCGATTTGTGGCACTAGATGAACATGAATTTGGGAGGGTGACTTACGCTGATGATATTGAAGAAGCCTATTTAGCAACGTCACGATTTGCCGCATTAATGGATATTGATTCTTTGCCGGAGCCAGACAAATTCGATATTGCTGTTATCCCTGTTATTGATAACCCTTTATTTGGGTTAATGCCTAAAAAAACAGATTAAAATTAATATATACCCTATGGATTTCAAGATGGATCGCGACGGCAAGGGAGCGAATCCCCGGGAGCATAGAGAACTATGTGACCGGGGTGAGTGAGTGCAGCCAACAAAGAGGCAACTTGAAAGATGACGGGTATAAACTCATTTGCCTGTCACCTCTAAAGGGTTATCAGCCTCTAGAGCATAATTGTTTCCTTAACCGAATGCGATTGTCCGGCTTAAAACTCCTGGTTGTACACCTCACGTACCCGGATGCGCAGTTGCATATGCTCCCGCTGTCGTTACCCATAAAAGGCGTTCCTGTTACGTAGCATTCCTATCCTATTTCTTTTGAAAATGCGGAGATCAGGAGGTGTGTTCGGCCTTCCTAATCTCACTTTGTGTTACGTACCAAATGGGACGCTCCTAGCATCCGCAGCCAGTAGGGCCGCAAACGCCTGCGTCGGCCAGCATCGGCGTAGGCTCGATCTGCGGCGTACCACACTGGAAAAGGCCATAGTGTCGATGGCCCTCACCAATCACATCGAACAGGGTGCGATAACGGCTCTTGCTGAGCATATCAGCCGTATTACGGCATATCGGCACCGCTCGACCAGCATCGAAGGCATGGCTGTTATCCAGTACGAATCGGTCGGCGGCTTCCGGCAAGTTGCCCTTGTAGATGGCAACCTGACCGTAGTCCTCGCAGCGGTCTTCCAGATCCATCTTGAACAGGCGCAGAGTGATCGAGTACAGCTTGGCACCTCTGAGCTTAGCTTCGATGGCTGGGTTGGCAATGGTCTTCATGCGCTTGGCAGTAACCCGCACATCAAGGAAACCGGCAGCCCGCGCCAAACGCACGAAGTCCTCGAAATACATGGCATCACCGATGCACTCGCCGACGATGAGTGGGTCGTTTTTCAACTCCGGCGTCAGCCTGCGGTCCGCATAGATGTCGGAGAAGTAGATTTCCCCGCCCGGATTGAGCAACTTGGCCATGCCCACCAATACATCAGCCTTGGTCATCGACAGGTTGATCACGCAGTTGGAAACAATGACATCGACACTCTCGGGAACAAGACCGAGTTCGTCTAGAGCTTCTATCTGACCTTGCAGGAATTGGACGTTGCTCTTGGCGTAGCCGAAAGCCTCGCAGTGGTACTCCACATACTTTTGAGCGAAAGCGATTTGTTCGGCCGTGGCATCCACGCCTATTACCTTGCCTTGTTCGCCTACCAGGCTGGACAGGATGAAACAATCGCGTCCGCTGCCGCAACCCAGGTCCAGCACAGTGGTACCCTCCAGCAGCGGTGGGAACGGCGCACCACAACCATAAAAACGCATCTGCACATCGTCGTGGATTTGTGCCAGGATAGCTTTGATGGCATCGGATGGCGGTTCGTCCACTGTACAGACATTGGTCGCCAGATCTTCCTTGTTGGTCAAGGTGTCGCCATAGTAGTGCTGAACCTCCTCAACGCGCCGCTTCAGTGTATGGTCTTGATTGTTCATGGTTTGTCTTCCTTCCTTTGGGTTAAATGTCTGTGGGCCGCCATGCGTTCCAACAAGTCGATGCCAACCGGTTCCTGCGCCTGTAATGGAATCATTGCGAAACGCTTGGCATGTCGGTCTTGCACCTCGGAGATCAGCGGCAATTCGTGGTTGGCGCGAGTCACGAGGAAAGGCGAGGTCGGACGGGCAGCGGCCAGGCTGTTGTTCACTACCCAAGCCCAGGGTTCGATCTGTGCGCGGCGCAAGTCGTCCTGCAAATTCACCGCCTCCAGTACCGGTGTGGTTTCCGCCAATGTCACGACGATAACCCTGGTCTTTTCGGGATCCTGCAATTGCGTCATCGGAGTGATGACCTGCTTGCCCATCTGCCGCACCATGTCGCGGTGGTAAGCCCCCGTGGCATCAAGCAACAACAGTGTGTGCCCGGTGGGTGCCGTGTCCATGATGACAAAATGCTTATCGGCTTCTTTGACGATGCACGAGAATGCTTGGAACACGGCGATCTCTTCGGTACAGGGCGAGCGCAGGTCTTCTTCGAGCACAGCCAGTCCTTCTACATCCAGCTCCTTGCCCTGGTTCTCCAACACGAACTGGCGGTAGTTCTCAGTTTCGACCTTCGGGTCGATGCGGCTGACCGACAAGTTTTTCAGGCTACCATCAAGCGTATATGACAGATGGGCGGCGGGGTCGGAAGTGGTCAGATGTACCTGATAACCGCGCTGGGCAAGGGCAATGGCAATCGCTGCCGCAACAGTGGTTTTGCCCACGCCGCCCTTGCCCATCATCATGACCAGTCCATTCCCCTGCATGCTTAATGCATCGACCAGTTCGGCCAACACTGGGAAGGAGGCCACCGCCTGATCATGCCGGCTCTCCAACGGCTCATCTGATGAATCGCCCAGCAACATGCGCAAGGCTTGCACTCCCATCAAATTAAAGGGTTTGAGCGGCAAGCGATCCTGCGGCAAGGCGGATAGGTTGGCCGGAAGTTGCGTGAGCGCACACTGTTCCCGCTCGAAGATCGTGGCGGCCAGTGGATCGCCTTCGATAGCCTGCTGGGGAAGAACACCGTTGATGACCAAGTATTGGCGTGTCAGCCCAATGCTATGCAACTCGTCATGAGTATGCGAAACCTCCTTGAGCGTCGAGGATTGCGCTCGCGCGACCAGTACCAAGCGGGTTTGTACAGGGTTGGCCAACGCTTTGACCGCATCGGCATATTGATTCCGATTTTTTTCCAATCCGACCAGTGGCCCCAGATTGGCGGCAGCATCGGGATTGTTTTCGAGATAGCCAGACCATGCGCCCGGCAACTCTAGCATGCGAATGGTGTGCCCGGTGGGTGCGGTGTCGAAGACAATATGGTCGAAGTCGTTGCGCAAGGTCTGATTCGTCAACAAGCCAGTGAACTCATCGAATGCGGCAATCTCGGTGGTGCAGGAGCCGGACAATTGCTCCTCGATGCTTTGAACGATCTCAGCAGGCATCGAATCGCGTACTGGACCAAGGACACGATCCCGATAGGCTTGTGCAGCAGCCATCGGATCGACCTCCAGTGCCGACAAGCTCGGAACTTGAGCGATGGCGACGATTTGATGGCCTATCGGCTGGTTGAAGACTTGACCGACGTTGGAGGCTGGGTCGGTGCTGACCAGCAACACTCTTTTGCCTGTATCCGCCAGACGCACAGCAGTGGCGCAGGCCAACGAAGTTTTTCCTACACCGCCCTTGCCAGTGAAGAACAAGAAGGGCGGTGCATCGTGTAGAAATTTGAATGGCATGTGGTGCTCCGTAAGTTGAGAAGGAGGGTTCTGGCTTGGCGTTCAAGTGCGAGCCGTGGGTGTACAGCAGGACGTTGGCGCGAGCTCTACACCGAACCAGCGCGCCAGTTCCTCTCGGTTGGGTAATCGGCCCGTCAGCGCCACCACTCCATTAACCAGCGTGAGCGGCAGTGACTGCATTCCCGATACGTCAAGGAGCTCCTTGACACGCGGATTACTGATGAAGCTCTGAGGGTTTTTCTGCAGGTTGTGACGCTTGACTTCAAATCCCTGCTGCTTACACCAATCCATGTCGGCGTTGAAACGCAGGGCATTCTGGTCGATCACTACACTGTTAGTGGCGCAGCATCCTGCGGGCTCAAAAATTTCAATGATGGGCATGAGATGTTCCTTTCATGAGTTGGGTGAAGGTGAAAAATGCGTTGTTGCATACCAATGCATATATGTTAAATCCATTCTTCACCTATACATCGATGGGTAATGTATATAATCAAAAAAAATCACTGCTGCCGGGTAATGTGCGAAGCTACCTCCATCCAGGCATCTACCGCCACCGTGAAGGCTTCACTACCCTTGTCCGTCAGTGTATAAACCTTGCGTCCACGCCCCGAGACCGTTTCAGTATGCGCGGTCACATAACCGCCTTGCTCGAACTCGCGCAGTACCGGATAGAGTGTACCCTCCGTGGGGGCACAGCAGCCTTGGGTCGAGCACTCCACTTCACGGGCGATTTCGTAGCCGTGCATGGGCCGCTTCTTCAAGACACTGAGAATGAAGAACTTGGACAGGCTCATCTTGATGATGCCGTTCCAATACAAGCGGTCAGTGTAATCTATCGGCACACGTCCTGCATTTCTTTGGGAAACCGTAATCTTATTCATGGATGGCATTCTATACCTTGTTCATCAATGCATCAAGTTTTTTTCGAAACTGGGCTCTGCACTTAGTCAGTCTGCCACCACTGACTCCTGAGGTTACGAAGAGAAAACACCACCATGACACAATATGGGATACGGCTGTAGTACTGAGGAATTAAAACTAATGGGGGAGTAGATCGTAAGTGTTATTTACGTAATCTTTGCCTGGAGGGCGTTCAGAATTCTGTGTCACGTTAATTGAGCGGTTATAACGATAACTATTCTGAGTTTTGCATGACTCCACAGCTTTGGTGTGCTTCATGTTGTAGCCAAAGAAGACAGTGTTCTCTGGTTAACAAACGTGATCAGCGAAAGCTAAAGCAGAGGCCAGATCAATAGTGATAACAACAACAAACAGCAATTTTTTCATGGTATATCCTTTTTGGTTCATTATGGTATTTGATTAATCTTCAAGAATCTTAGCTTGATATCGGCCTGATTTTTCACCAATTCATGAGATTTTATAATCAATATCCTCAGTATAGGATTATAAGCCGGGATCAACGGAAGATTTCTAAATCATCGCCCCCAACTCGACAATCTAGTGGTCCCAATATTCCGTGCAGTCGTCTTCTAAAAATGATATTGGGGTTATTTCATTGACACTTAATAAACGTGACAAAATTTTGGACGTTTCCGGCTTAGCAACGGCATTTGGTTAAGATTTCACAAAAATAATGGTATCAACAAAGTTGACACGCAACTGTTTTCTCATTAGCGTATATACAAATGGATATACATTATCATCGAGGTGCATTAATGGCTTATTCAGTAATAAAAAAATGGGGTAACAGCCCGTCTGTACGATTCCCTGTAGCTATCATGAAAGCGGCATCCCTGAACGTTGATGATACAGTTGATATTGCAGTCGAAGATGGTCGGATTGTCATTATTCCGGTAAAAGCGAAAGAATACTCTCTTGATGCACTGTTAGCCGGTATCACACCAGAAAACGTTCACGAAAAGGTAAATTTTGGTTCACCAGTTGGTAAGGAATTGCTCTGATGGTTTCTCGTTTTGTTCCGGATTGTGGTGATTTAATCTGGCTTGATTTTGATCCGGTGGAGGGCCATGAACAAGGAGGCCATCGCCCTGCTGTTGTTCTTAGTCCGTTTTCCTATAACAACAAAGTGGGACTATTGCTTTGTGTTCCCTGTACGACCAAAGTAAAGGGTTATCCCTTTGAGGTAGAACTAGCAGGAAATCGTGAAAATGTGGCGTTGGCTGATCAGGTAACATGCGTTGACTGGAGAGCCAGAAAGGTGACCAAAAAAGACACAATCAGTGCGGGTGAACTTGCAGAAATAAGAGCCAAAGCAAAGGCTCTTATTGGGTAAATACTATTGACGATATGTAAAGACTTTCGTATCTCTACATATCATCTTTTTTCTGACCTCGGTTTTTACATACTGCTTGTATTCGGGAACTCCACTACCGGTGGGGGACTTACAGGCAGGGCCGATGACGATTAATTACGCGATGCGTGACGGGGATAAACCGCTAAATACAGAACTATCACCAGTTGTTACAATTTGTTCCCCGTTTTTACGGGGACATGATGATGGTGTTATTGATTGTACTGTTGATTATATTGCTGTTTCTTTCTCAGCTTTCGATAAATCTTTGGGACGGGGTGCCGTCAGTCAGTGTTTGTAAATAATCTACACAGGTAAGTTTGCTAATATTATCCCCGCTTGCTAAACGGTATTTTAACCAATTGATAATTTGTTCCACTCATTGTCCCTCTGGCTTATCCAGTTTATCAGCCAATTCTCCGTGGTTTTCCCAGCAATTATCACTGATCGCAAATGTTATCCCTTGCAGGGCGTAATCGGAATGATGCTAGGCATCTAATAAATGACTGCCTAGGATAAAGGGCAATTCACTGCCTCCTTGACCACAATTTTCAGGCCGATAATAAATCTACGGTTCGGGCATATTGATCATCAACTCACTCACTGGTGTCAAAAATGCTGACCAATCGCTGACTATCATTGCCGGTAATAACTGACTGAGGATACGCGGGTCCATACTGCGAAAAATCACCGGTTTTTCTTGTAAAATCACCTGCTGGAGCGAACGCCAATGATTAAGCTGCTGTATCCATGATTGATCACTGCGGTAAGCCCAACCCCAACTGTTATCGCTCAGAGTATGACTATCAAGCAGATGACCAATTACTGACAGACAGCCTGACTTGGGCTGAACTAGCCAGGGACTTTGCGCCAGCATGTGATCCAACGGTGTATTGCTGTATAGCGGAAAAGCCTGCGCTACCCAGTCATTGCTATAAATAAAAGAGCGCCACGGGGTTAGGTTTCGCGAGTGAATTGAGCATAAAGAAAATAGATGGTTTATTAGGCGTAGTCAGCCATTGTTGCCAATTTATTGACTTGTTCATTTATCCTCCGGATGTCCTGATTCAAGTTCATCCGCCAGAGAGCGTGCTGGACGGTGAGGTAATAAATGGTGCGATGCGCATCCGTATCCCCCGCATCGTCTGTGAAATAATACCGCTAACCTGACGTTGTAATCCGTGCCACGCCTTTACCCAGAACCTTAAAACTGTCATCACTGGCTAAGACAGAGCCGCCGTGAGAGGTTCTGTCGCCTCGTCGTATTACATTTTTTAGCGTCATATTTTGTCCAGACGTTGAAATCATTAATTCTTTTGCCAAAGAAATAACATAGTAAAAATCCCATCATCACCGATAAACGCAGCGTTTATCGCGTGAATAATGGCGAGTTGAAAGATAGGAAGACGGAGATCAATTCCAATCAGTTAATCCCCAAGAATAAGGGGAACAGGGGGGTAATTTTTTTAAATACAGTCCATATGATGGAGATTAATTAATAATTAAACATTCATCAGATAGCAAGATTTTTTTTCAAATTTACAAAAATATAAATTTGTAAGAAAGTGTTATAAACTCGATATGGAATCAAAGATATATCAAGCCATTTCGAATTCACTGTATTAATCTTTAATTAAAAAGTATTTTTATTACAAACTCTTATGATGATTAATGGCATTGTCTATTTAATCGTTGTTTTAATAACTTTGTTAATGCAGCCGGAAAGGAGTGATGAGAAAGGAGCGAATTTTATATGCATGCTTCGTCTTAGCATGCGGTTTGTATTTTCTATTGATTGATAAGAATGGCCGGAATAGTAATACCTGCCGTTATAGTTACTGTATTTAATATCAGATGAGTGATGATAATGGTATTAAATACCAGTGCAGCTTGATAGGGATAATTTGAAAACACCCGCAGAAACTGCACTCGATACCGAGTTAAGTATCTTCTAATTCCGTGGGGAAAATTAATTCAAACCAAGCACCCATGTTCGTCATAGTGGTTCATCTGCAATTTTCCCCAATAATGATAGAGTTATCCCATTTTAAATTCATTCCCAATCCCACAAGAGATGGTAACGATCTCGTGACCAGCGATAATAGAGCGCTAGAAAGGCATTAATATTGTTAATGGGAAGTTGTTCAAAGTCGAAATATTCATCTTCATCCAACTCAAGTAATTCACTTATCCATTGTCGCGTTTCTGCATATTCCTCATGGTCAGGATCATTCAGTATTGCTATTAAATTTTCATAACCATCAATCCCGCCGGTATCTTCAAAGGGGCAAGCGCGGGCACCATCCAGACAATAAAAAGGAAGTGGGAGGTCATTTGCAGGATACTGACTGTTTTCCAAGGTAATTTCGTGTTCCCAACCATCGCCAAAATCATAGAGATAAGTAAAAGATCGCCCTTTTTGTTTAATCAGATCAATTAGGCGATATAAATCTTCTTCCTTGCCATCAGACGGGCTTTCTGGCATTTCTGTTAATCGCAATTTGCCAATACGAAATTCATGCAGATGACTATCCTGCCATCCCATAACGATCTGTATCACATCATGCAGCCTGTCAAATGAAATAGAGGCTGGAACAACAAATCGCCGCCAAATAGCGGGTTTTGAGTCTATGAGCGTTACTTTTAATTGATAGAATCTTTCATTCATCACTAATCTCCTAATGGTTTCGAGATGATTCTTTCCATGTGTGCCATCTGTTGTCAATATCTTATTGAATTTTCCTGGTTAGCATTGTCGGAATACCAGACATGTTTAGCTGCCATACGAAAATCTTTGGTCATGCCATCAATTCTAGTGGCTAATATCCATAATAGCTTTTACATACAACAGATAATCTGGCCTAACCAGCCTGCTCTCTACTGAATTCCGTTTGGGGGCAATCTCTTTATGAACTATATCTATTCAGTATAGTTTAAGATCGCGAGAGGGATCGATATATTCAGAAGTTTTGCTATTAACAAAAAAACGCATATTATTTACATGCTGTTAATCAAATATGGAAGATTAATAACTGTCTTGGCTTAGGAAATCCTCAGCTAAGTTACAGATAAATGAGTAAGGTGTTTTTTTATGCGTTAGTTTAATGGTGCAGTGTAGCAATCTGGTTGGTGCTGCTTGAAGTTGTATCGTGGATGGTAATTGATTAACCACAGATTTTCTTATTGTAAAACCACTCTTATTAATAAGAAAATATTATGAAATTTTGATGTTTTATTGCATAGATTGAAGGAAATGAGTGAGTATGTTGTTGAGTAAAAAAATCCAAGAAAATTTCACTTTGATATACTTATTTGGTTTTATTTCATTGGCCCATTTAAGTCTTGGATATCAGCTAAAGTTTATATATGTATTTAGTGCTTTTTCAATTCTGATATTATTGTCTAATTTTAACAAATATATATATTATATTTTTGTATTTATGATTGGATTAATGAGTGTGATCTATTCTCCTGTAGGATTGAATTATGGTTATCCCGATATTAATTCAGTAGGATCTTTAATTTACACGAATAAAAATGAAGCGTTAGAGTTTATCAGCGGGCTGCCTCTTTTTACCTATTTAGTGGCGTCGGCTATTATTATATTAATAATTTTATCTTTTAAGGTAAGAGTGAGGCTGAAGAGGAAGAGTACAATATTTTTATCACTGTTTTTTGTATTGTCAGCTTTCTGGTCACCGGTAAAAGGATATATAAATTCCGGTTTCGAACCTGATTTTAATCTATTGGCATCAGGATTACCCGAAGTGAGATTTTTTAGTGATATTGTTGAGAGCTATAAAGAAGTTAATTCAGAAAGAGTTAGGTTCGCTGAAATAATAAAGCAGAAAGACTCTTGGCAGCCGGTGGTAAAAGAGGATAAATATGAGACCTATATCATGGTCATTGGTGAAAGTGTTCGAAAGGATTTTATGAATGCGTATGGTTTTCCTTATAACAATACGCCGTGGTTGGACAAAGCTAATGGCAAGATATTTACAAACTATATCTCATCAGCGGCATCGACACAGTTATCTTTGACTAACTCACTGGCTCTGAAAGGAGAGAATACGATCAATTTGAATGATAGTGTCATAACGTTGGCGAAAAAAGCCGGGTTTTATACCTATTGGATATCTAATCAGGGGATGAAGAGTGCTTTTGATTCTCCGGTTGCGTTGATTGGGCAACAGGCAGATAGCGTCCACTTCCTGAAAAGTGGAAGTTCTGATGACCGGCGTTATTTGCCTGATGATAAATTGATGCCTTACATTAAAGAGACATTAATACCAGAAAAGAAGAAGAAACTGATTGTTATTCATCTGATGGGATCTCACCCACAGGCGTGTGTCAGAACGAATGGAAAATATGATCTGTTCTTACAATCGGAAGAAATTTCTTGTTATGTCAAAAGTATATCTAATACAGATAAATTGCTTTATGAAATTGCGTCTGAGGCGAATAACCATCATTTAAGATGGACAATGCTTTATTTTTCAGATCATGGGCTTTCTTATGTTGATAAAGGAACCGGTCAAGAAAACCTGACACATGATGATGAAAATAAACAGAGTTTTCAGGTACCGTTTTTTATTACCGGCAGTGATTATTCTTATCGTGAAGAGATAACGGCACAAAGAAGTGGATTGCATTTTCTGACTCTATTTTCTGAATGGCTTGGAATAAGAGAAAAGAATATTCCCGATGATTGTAATATGATATCTAATAGTCAATGCAGTGGACAAAATAAGATTATTACCTTTAAAAATGAAGTTAAAGATTATGATGAATTAAATGAAGATTTTCCCGATACACAATTTTTGTCGAAGAATATCAATTGATAACTTATATTAAGTAATCATTATAGTGATGATTTATTCATTGAGTAAATTTGAATGAAAATAAGGGATTTCTTCAAAGAAGAAATCCCTTTTACAATCGTTCACACTTTAGCTAAGTGCTGATGACATATACCCTATGGATTTCAAGATGTATCGCGACGGCAAGGGAACGAATCCCCGGGAGCATAGAGAACTATGTGACCGGGGTGAGAGAGTGCAGCCAACAAAGAGGCCGCTTGAAAGATGACGGGTATAACACCTTATTGTGAAGGAGAATAGATAATGAGTGACGCTATAGAGAGTTCTAGATATCAAGTTGTAGATATTCTGATTTGTGTCGATGCAGAAGCTATCGTTAGTCATTATGATTTAAGTAAATCACAAACATTAGAAACTGCGAAAGTGGTATCTAACAATTACTTTTATTATATAACAAGTACCGGGAATCTTTATGCTCCTAAAAATAATGCTCAAGGAGAGTTGGAGATAACCGTCAATGTTGCTGATGACATTAGATGGAGGCCTATGTCTTTGACACAGCAATTTGAATATACAGTACTTTTATGCCATATGACAGGAACCGCGATTAGCGGCAGTGATGTTACGCTTATAACATTACCGAAACTTGATTATGGTGATATTTCTATTCCTTATTTGGCTAAGGATGATAATAATAATATCAATAGTGTGGTATATAAAAGAGATGGAGAAAGTCATGGTGGACTAATAACACGATATTATCATCAATCAACAGCTCAGAGAGAGGGGTACGGTCAATATACTTGGTATCTAAAAATATATCGCAAAAAGCAACTCATTGGATATGTCTGTCATGATCCTTTCATTAGAGTTCTAGATAACTAAATATTTATAAAACTAATATACAAAAATAGGAATAGTATTATGAATAATATTGAATATACAGAGCTGGATGATATAAGACCCATTATTGGTGTACAACTTATTGATGTTATTGCCATTGTTGATGTAAAAGCTATCACAAACGATCTTGGTAATTCCATTAGTCAGGACCCTTTCAAACCAACGGCAATGGATGATAAATACATTTATTACATTACCTCTCAAAATAATATCTATGTTCCCAAAAATAATGCTCAAGGTACACTTTTAATTCAAGGTAAGGTCGGGGATGTCATTAGATGGCGGGCTTCAACTTTATCGGCGCAATTTGATGATCAGGTATTTCTATATCATATGAGAGGAGTAGGCGCTCAATCACTGGTTTCTCCACCAACTCTAACTTCAGCGATATCTCAAGTTGCTGCACCAAGTAAAGAGGCAACGTTAGGGACTAACCAAGACTATCCTGTCGTGCTGGAAACTCGTAATATTTTCAATCAAGGATCTAAATTACGTACTCCAGGCATAGCCAAATATTTATGGTATATATCCATTTTCGAAAGATGGAATGTTAAAGACAACACGGGTAATCTTATTGGCTATCTTTCTCATTCTCCAAATATTCAAGTAGCTGATTAAATTTAACATTACCTAAAAACTGAATAAATTAACCATGAAATATTAAAAGTCAGCAGGCTATCACTGGAAAACAGGGTATAATTTCCAGTGATTTTATTTTCTTCATTCCTGTGAAAATATCCATTTATGTAATAATATAATTTATTGTTTAAATTATCCTTAAATACATAGTTTTATTTATTTTTTTTCTAAATAAGTAATTATAAGAAATAATAGATAATATCTTATGAGGTGAATAACTATTTTATCGAATAAAAATCCTCATCAGTATATGGATAAGGATTTTTACAATTGAATAATGAGATGATTTTTTTGTTTCAAAGAGAAATAGTTTCTCATGCTACATATCTTACATAAAAAATATTGAAATTAATCGAGTCCTTTCGTAGGAGCCTCCCATATTTTGAAAAATCGTTTTACATTGCTTGCGGTGTAAATAACGGTGTGGGATATATTTCGATGACCGAGATAATCTTGAATAAGGCGTGTATCTCTTCCTAAATCAGCGAGAGCATAACCACAGGCATGTCTTAACATGTGTGGATGAGGTGAAATATTGACTAATGCTTGTTTGCCATAACGCTTTAATAAACCATAAACTTGCTGGCGTGAAATAGCACCTGATTTTTGTGATAAAAAGACCCACTCTGTATCTGATTCTCGCCAACTCTTTCTAATATTAAGCCACTGATTTAAAGCTTTAATTTCTTCTGGTATTAGTGGGTGTGTTGTTGATAATCCCCCTTTTAATCGTCTGACATGAATAATTTCTGAGTTAAGATCAAGATCGGATAACGTTAGATGGCATAATTCACTCACTCTAAATCCATGAATGAAGCACATTAGTAGCATGCAATAATCTCGCTCAGCATGACATCCTTGACGCGCTTTTTCTAAAATCGCATTAATTTCATATCGGGTTAAAAACTTACGTTTCTTCATGAAAATAATTCCTGTGCAATTGAGGCGGATAGTTATAGGTAGAGAAATAATATTAATCTACCGGAATATATCAATTAATAGAACTTTTATAAAATTATTGGCTGATAACGCTATTTATTTTGGCAAAAATTTATAAATACCGTTTTTAGATAGTTATAAATAGCCATTTTTTAATAGAAAATATTAGCTTGTAAGTTTTGTAATTATATATTTGAAAATTATT
The DNA here is from genome assembly GCF_035181445.1 of Photorhabdus africana. Taxonomy (NCBI): domain Bacteria; kingdom Pseudomonadati; phylum Pseudomonadota; class Gammaproteobacteria; order Enterobacterales; family Morganellaceae; genus Photorhabdus; species Photorhabdus africana. The sequence goes on along the minus strand of NZ_JAXBVE010000019.1, from coordinate 57,499 downwards.
TAACAATAAAAAGAAACTAAACAGAATGCACCAAACTGTAAATATGTTCCTATAAAACGACCGACTAAGTCAAATTTTGTGTAATGCCAAATTACTAATATTTAACTATTTATAATATATGGATTTTTTTCATTATTTTTTACTATTTTTCATATTTTGCCATCAAATTATTGTAAAAAATTAGTGGGTTCATCTGAATTCAATCAAATACTAATTGATTAATTAGATTATAAGTTCAAATTAATGTCTTTTTTCGAATGTTAACTCCGAAATATTATGCACTCTTAGTGTTTTTGACTGAAAAAAACAGTTTGGTGCATTTTGTTTGGTTTAGAAAATATTAATCCGAGATTTTTAAACTATTTTGCGCTGAATATCAGGTGTATGGCGCTGGAGTCCTGCACGGTTATTTTTTTATGGTTATGGGTATTTTATCCTTAAATTCAAGGAATTAGTTCACATGAGATTGAATAAATTGGTTATGGCCCTGGGGTTAGGTGTGGCTTTGGCTGCGGGTTCGGTAAATGCAGCGAATCCTAGCCAAGGTCACGGAACGGTGACTTTTACCGGGTCTATTACTGATGCACCTTGTTCTATCACCCCAGAAACGGTTGATCAGGTAGTCCCACTGGGCTCTATTTCTAGCGCATCTTTGCAAAACGGTGGCCGCTCTTCTTCCACGCCATTCAAAATCTCTTTAGATAACTGTACGACTGAAACGATAAGTACAGTCACCACGACGTTTGTTGGCGCTAAATCTGGCATCGTCGGCGGTAATGGTTTACTCGGTATCGAAGGCATTGCTAAAGGTGCGGGTATTGCGATCACGGATGCGGGCGGTAACAAAATCAAACTGGGTACCCCTTCACCCGCTGTCGCTCTGCATGATGGTAATAATGATCTGCATTTTGCTGCCTATCTTCAGGGTGATACTTCACCTGATGCCGTCGTTCCAGGTAATTTCACCGGCATTGCCAACTTCCAGCTGACTTATCAATAAGTCTTTTCATGCACGGAAACGCTGACAAGGAGGCGGGCGTTTCCTAATCAAAAGTTTTGGATAAGTTGAGTTGGAGAGAAGTCATGAGCCGATATGCTGCCGTTGTTGTAGTGCCCTGCCTGTTAATGTTTTCCTGTGTTATTGAAGCTGAAACGGCTGCTCCACAAGGAACGCAAGGATATGGTCGCGTTAGCATGCAAGGCACCATTATTGATACGGCCTGTGCGATTGACGCAGGTAGTCGTGACCAGACGATTGAGTTAGCCACGATCCCGGTAAGCCGGATGATACATGATGGACAGGGAGCAGTGCGCCCCTTTTCCATCCGTTTGATTAACTGTGTACTGACTTCTGCCACCTTGGGTAAACCCGATTGGCGCCACTTTCAGGTGACGTTTGATGGCGTACCGGATGGGAACAATTTCCGGTTATCTGGTGTGGCTCGCGGAGTCGCGTTACAAATTACAGACATATACGGCAATCAGGCATATCCGGGAACTCCTCTACCGGCGGAGGGGTTACAGACGGGGCGGATGACCCTTAATTACGCAATGCGATTAGTGGGTAATCACCAGTTATTGCAAGCGGGGCAGTATCGAACCACGGTTCGGTTCAGGCTGGATTATCACTAATCATCGATCTGGGAATGTTATGGCTTTGTTTTTGGGTTTGACCACTGAATATGACAGGGTGGTCTCGGTTCGGTGTGTCCTGAAACCTCTGATTGTTTTGGTATTGCTTACTTTAATCGGTACTCATGCTGTGTATGCGGAAGAGGAAATTGAATTTAATACGGACGTGTTGGATGTTCAGGATCGTTCTCGGATTAGTTTAAAAGAATTTTCCCGCGCGGGTTATATCATGCCGGGGGATTATCAGATGGCGGTACGTCTGAATAACAGCGAACTGCCGGAGATGCCGGTGACTTTTATGGTCCCACCGGATGATCCGAAGGGGAGTGTGGCGTGTTTGCCGCCTGAGCTGGTGACACAGTTGGGGCTGCGGGCGGAATGGGAATCAAAGATGACCTGGTGGAACAATAATCAGTGTCTGGAGATTAAAACGCTGCCTGGCATGACAGTACGCGGTGATCTGAGCAGTGACACGTTATACCTGAGTATGCCTCAGGCCTATCTCGAATATAACTCACCAGACTGGGACCCGCCGTCACGTTGGGATGAGGGAATTTTCGGAATGATGTTTGATTATAACGTCAATGCTCAGATCGCTAAACCGGCGAAGGGAAGTGAAAATCAGAATGTCAGTGCTAATGGTACGACCGGGATAAATTTGGGGGCGTGGCGTCTGCGGGCAGACTGGCAATCACAGTATAACCACGTTACGGGGCGGGCAGGGAGCACGGAGAAAAACTGGGATTGGAGCCGTTATTACTTGTATCGGGCAATACCACATTGGCAGGCTAAGCTAACGTTGGGTGAGGATTACCTTAATTCAGATATCTTTGACAGCTTCCGTTTTACCGGTTTGAGTCTGGTGACGGATGACAATATGTTGCCGCCGAACCTGCGAGGCTATGCGCCAGAGGTGACGGGGGTGGCGAAAACCAATGCCAGAGTGACGATTCGTCAGCAGGGACGGGTGTTGTATGAGACCCAAGTTGCGCCAGGGCCATTCCGTATTCAGGACATCAATGATGCAGTGAGCGGCAAACTGGATGTGCGGGTAGAGGAGCAGGATGGCGGTTTACAGGAATTTCAGATCGATACCGCGAATATTCCCTATTTAACGCGTCCGGGCCGGGTTCAGTACAAACTGGCCGCGGGTAAGCCGACTAACTGGAAACATCACAGTGAGGGATCGGGCTTTGGTCTTGGTGAGTTTTCTTGGGGAATAAACAATGGTTGGTCGCTGTACGGTGGGATATTGGGGGCCGGGAATTATAACGCGTTGTCATTGGGGATTGGGCGTGATCTGATGGTTTTTGGCGCGCTTTCCTTTGATGTCACTGAATCCCGCGCCCATTTACCGGCTGAGGACCAAACATTGACTGGTGGCTCTTATCGTCTCAGTTATTCCAAGCGTTTTGAGGAGTATGACAGCCAGGTGACTTTTGCCGGTTATCGTTTCTCGGAACGTGACTTTATGAGCATGAGCCAGTATCTGGATCGCCGTTATCACGATGGTGATGCGGAGAGTAATAAAGAACTTTACACCATTATGTTGAATAAGCAGTTTACGCCTATTGGGACCAGCATCTACTTAAATTACAGCCACCAGACTTATTGGAACCGTTCGAATAACGATCGCTATAACTTATCGATATCACGTTATTTTGATATTGGCAGTTATAAGAACATTAACCTAAATCTGTCTGCTTACCGTAATAAATATGAAGGTAAAAATGACGACGGGATGTATATGACATTATCCCTGCCGTGGGGTAATTCAGGAACGGTCAGTTATAACGCAATGGCCAACCGGCAAGGTAACTCCCACACGGTAGGTTATTACGACCGGATTAATGAAAACAGTAACTATCGTTTAGCGGTTGGCTCCAGTATTGACGGCAAGGCCGCGGCTAACGGTTATTTAACTCATTATGGTGACCGTGCTCAACTGACGACCAGTGCGAGTTATCAGGATGGACGTTATACCACGGCGGCGCTTTCTCTCCAGGGGGGAATGACCATGACGCCGAAAGGCGCGGCATTGCATCGCATTAATATGCCGGGGACCACCCGTTTGATGGTGGATACCGATGGTGTCGGTGGCGTACCGGTGAAAGGCTTCGGCGCGATTACCCATACCAATATGTTCGGTAAGGCGGTGATCTCTGATGTAAACAACTATTACCGTAACAGTGCGAGTATTGATTTGAACAAACTGCCGGACAATGTGGAGGCAATCCGGTCGGTACAACAAGCCACGCTGACGGAAGGGGCGATTGGTTATCGTAAATTCCAAGTGATATCCGGTGAAAAAGCGATGGCTATGATCCGCTTGTCGGATGGTAGCTCGCCACCGTTTGGGGCAACGGTGCTGAATGAGGATCAACGGGAGATCGGTATCGTCAGTGATGGTGGGAATGTCTATCTAAGCGGGATCAATCCGGCAGAGAAACTGGATGTGCGTTGGGATGGAGAGTTGCAGTGTGTGATTGAGCTGCCACATCAATTACCAAAAGTCGAAGAGATGGCTTCGTTATTACTGCTCTGCCAGTCAATCGACGGTAATAAATAGTTTTATTCTAAGAATGAGTCATTGAATATGAAATTGAAGAAAACAATCAATGTAGTCACGATCGCTATCCTAAGTCTGTCGGTGATCAGTGAGGCAATGGCGGCGATTGCGCTGGATCGTACCCGGATTGTGTTTAACGGTGGGGACAAATCCACCAGTATGGATATCAGCAACCAGAACAAAGAGTTACCGTATCTGGCGCAGGGATGGATAGAAGATGAGCAGGGTAACAAAATCAATGGTCCGTTAGTGGTGACACCACCGGTGCAGCGGGTGGAACCGGGCGCTAAGAGCCAGGTGAAAATACAGTCACTGCCAACAATCGCACAGTTACCCCAAGATCGGGAAAGCGTGTTCTATTTTAATTTGCGTGAAATTCCACCGCGCAGCAAGAAACCGAATACCTTGCAGATTGCGCTACAAACCCGGATCAAGCTGTTCTATCGTCCGAAAGCCATTTTTGCCAGCCGTACCGATTTGGATAATCCGTGGCAAGAGAAGATGACTTTGACGCGTCAGGGGGACCGATATCAGGTGAACAACCCGACACCCTATTACATCACCGTGGTGGATGCAGCAAGCCAGCTTAAGGGTAAAACGGTGGTGGACTTTAAGCCATTGATGATCGCGCCCAAAAGTAATGTGGTGCTGAGTGGGAGTGCCGGGGCCTTAGGGAGTGCGCCGGTGCTGACATATGTCAATGATTATGGTGGCCGGCCGCAATTGATTTTTAGTTGTTCAGGCAACCATTGTCAGGTGGCTCAACGTTCGTCGTGACGGGCGAAGCCGGGAGGAACGACGATGAACATCAAGCGGATAGGCTGCGTACTTAGCTTGGAATATTACGTGACGCCAGTACGGACGCCGAGAGCACTGGGGGTTGGGCAATATCGCGCGGTGGTGGATTTCAGGGTGAATGATGACTAATTCTCTGTGTTCTCTGCGAATAAAGAAACGGTATCGCAGGCAAAAAAAATGGCGAGTATTACTGCTTGGCTGTTTATTGAGTGTGAGTGCTCAGGCTGATTTACTGACAACAAGGGGAAATATAGCCGCAAGACCTGCCGGTAATTTTTCGGGTAAAACCCCGGTCAACATTTACGGCGTGGTTATCGCACCTCCACCTTGTGTGATGAATAATGGCAATACTATCGATGTAGATTTTGGCGACGTGATGATTACCCGGATTGATGGGGTTAATTATATGCAACCCGTCAAATACAGCGTGAAATGTGAAAAAATGCCAGCCAATGCCATGAAAATGATGATATCGGGTAACACCGCCAGTTTTGATCCAGCGGTGTTGCAAACCAATCACACTGGGCTTGGTATCGCTGTTATTCATAACGGACGAAAATTGCCCGTCAATGACTGGATGAAATTTAACTATCCTGATTTTCCTGAATTACATGCGGTGCCGGTAAAAGATATGGCTACGGTATTGAAAGGCGGCGACTTTGGCGCGGGTGCGACCATGATGGTGGAATACCAGTGAGCAGGAGACTGCAATGAACCATTTGATCTATCGTGTTTTCTGGGGGGCGTGCGTGGGGCTAATCAGTGTGATGCCGGGACAGGCAGCCGATAATATGTGGTTTCACGGCACACTGCTTGAAGCGCCTCCTTGCGTTATTAATGACGGCAATATGATTGATGTCTATTTTGGTCACAATGTTGGCATCCATCAGGTGGATGGGGTGAATTATACCCAGCCCGTGAATTATCAGTTGGTCTGTGCGCCTAATATCTCAGGTTGGCGTTTAGGATTGACAGTGATTGGCCCGCCAACCTCATTTGATGCCGCCGCGTTGCAAACCAATATTACGGATTTAGGCATTCGTCTGACGTTGGATGGTAAAACATTCACCCTTAATGAGCGTATTCCGGTGACATCACAGAAACAGCCGGTAATACAAGCGGTGCCGGTGAAAAAACCAGGAAGCACGTTGCCGGAAGGGGCATTTGAAGTGACGGCGACATTGCTGGCGGAATACCAGTGAAAGGAAACTCAATGAAATATTTAAAATTATTCGTGTTGCGGGTGGGTCTTATGGTTATTGCTGCCACGGTTTATGGTCATCAAGGGGTACAGGCTGCGGATAATATGCGTTTTCACGGTGCATTGATTAAAGAACCTTGCACGATTAAACCGGGTGATGAAGATATCCAGCTCGATTTTGCAACAATTGCTGAAAAATATTTGTATCTGCATGGTAGGACCCATAGCGAACCTTTTCTGCTCAGATTATCTGGTTGCGATATGAGTGTGGGCAAATCGATCAAACTGACATTTAGCGGCATAGAAAATAGGCAGTTGCCGGGCTTATTAGCATTAAGTGCGGGAAGCCAAGCCGATGGGATTGCCATCGGTATAGAAACGGCAGAAGGCAAACGGTTGCCGTTGAATAAAGAGGGGGATGCCTATCCGTTAAAAGAGGGGGAAAATTTGATTGCACTGCAAGCCTATGTGCAGGCAGAACCCACTGCGCTAGCTAACCAGACGATTACGCGAGGCGTATTCCATGCGATTGCGACATTTAGTCTGAATTATGACTAATTTGCCCAGTTTTATTAGGTAACTTAAATGAAAAAGTTATTCTCTGTTTGCCTGGTATTTTTATCACTGTTTTCATCAAGTGCGGCTGCATCAATATTTTCATATATCACTAAATCCGAAGGTGTTCCTACGAATGCCTATTATACTTTTGTCATTGAACGTTGGGACCAAGAAAACGATTTTACGCCAAATCCTTGTTATGGTTATTCTGCATGTTGGATATCGGTTAACCATCGCCATTTTGCTGATGGTTATTCAGGGCAGCCCTATAGGATATTTAATACTCGCGTGGAGAGATTCAAGACAATGAAACAAGTGCAGGCGGAGATATTGAAATATACCAGTTTTCCGATCACCGGAGTGGCAAAACATTTCGGCCCTGCGATTCGGTCTCATCAGGAATGTGTCGGGCTATTTTACGAAACCGATCAAAATGGCTTTCATGGAAGATTATTACCTGGATCTTTATGTGGTGTTGCACCGCCGCCGATAGGCTTTTGTCAAGTCAGTGAAGGCTCAGTTGAGCTTAATTACGGCAGCATTGATGAGGCAAAACTAGACGGTGCAACTCAAACGGGAAATATCAATGTGACCTGCAATGTAGACATAAAGATTATCGTGATAGCAACGGGCCTTAATGGAGAATTTGTACCGTTGAGAAACGATGGTAGCTTGAAAGCTAAGTTGCTATTAAATGATAGCAAAGGTGAAGATGGTGTGGCTGTGTTTGTACCGGCTGGAGGAAATGTACCCGTTACAGTGAAATCAATTTTACAAAAAAATGGCAGAGTAGAGGCCGGACCTTTCTCAGGATCAGGGACAATAATTTTGGCGATGCCATAAAAAAGGTGTTTTTTTAATTTAAAGGCTGGGATGAAAATGAAACAAGATCATCTATTAGTAGGGAAGCGTATTCAAAAAAGAAGGAAAGAGTTGGGCATGACCGCGGTAAAATTGGCGGAAAAAATAGGCATTAGTCAGCAACAACTCTCACGTTATGAGAGAGGGATAAACCGAATTAATTTATCCCATTTGGTGCAGATCGCTTCAATATTGGAGACACCGATAAACTGGTTTTTCCTTGATTGTAGTTATCCTGCAACCAATAACAGCATCAATAAATTAACAGACCAATATATCCCTATTGCGGAAGCGACATTGGGTAAATTTGGATGTTAACTGAACTCGACGCCAATCGGGGGATCGATAAACCCGTTGATGGCTGAGTTTCGTGACCGACGGAACGGTCACTTTTATGATTTTTCTGTCAGCCATGTTATTACCACAAATTAAAAAAACCACTCTTGTTCATATCCCCTTTTGACGAAGTTATTAGAATTCAGATAGTCGTTTGAATCCGCCATCGCCATGTTGAATAGCTGCCATCATTATGGAATTGAGTTGAAGATCATGGCTCAAAACGAATCCTTAATTAATCCCTTCAATGCTGAAAATCAATAAGAATAACTAATGTAATGCTTTTGCGATGCTGGAGAGTCGTGTTTCTGCGTAAGGGTAAGAAAGTGTAAACGTGGGGGAAAATGTTACTCGAAGTAGCGGTGTGGCTTTCAATGACATCAGTTTTTGATATGGGATAAAAAACCGAACATTTAGAGTTATTTTGTTCGGTTATTGTCAACCGCCGGGGCAGTATACGGAAAATTTCATCACTTAAAAGCGATTTTTTGTATTATTTTGTAAAAACTTACTTAATTTTTTGATTCCAAAAGGAAATTATTTCTTTCGTTATGGATATTGCGGCCTGTTTGGAGGTCGTTTTTTGAGCGATTTGATATTCATTTTCTTATGCAACAGGCTGAAATCCTGAAACCAAATGGCATAAGGCAAAAGTAATTTTGTAATGTGAATATTAATATTCATATATTTCATATAGTTAATAACCAAACAAAATAACTCTAAATGACCAGTAAATGCACCGCGCTAGCGGCCCGGTTGTTTAATCTGTCATGGTGTTGTTTTAGGCAAAATGTATTAACGACGAGATGTAGATAAGGAATTAATGAAATGAAAAAGCAAATGATGAAAACCAGCGTATTAGCCGCAGTGCTCTTAAGCATGGGGATGGGGATGGCACATGCTGCTACGGGCGATGTGCTTGGTCACAGTACAGTGGTCGTGAATGGCTCCGTAGGAGCGGCAACTTGTGAAGTCAAAATCGACAAAGGCCCTGAGATCAAACTAGGCAGTGTTATCGCGAGCGATTTTAAGACAAAAGACACCTTAATCGCTCCGCAGGATTTAAAAGTTTCACTAACTAACTGTACTAAAATCACTGACTCAAACGGCAAAGTTACATCCAACGTCGATTTGCAAATTGTTGGACCAAACACCCAAGATGGAAACAAATACTTTGGCTTGAGTAGTCTCAAAGTCGGGCACGTAGCGGTGGGTATAGCAGAGAAGAGTTCCGCCATCACCCTTCTGGAAAATGGTCATAAAATTCCATTTGCTGGCATTAGTGATGCCTTGGCTACTAAAAATAAAGAATTTACAGTTGGGCTGGTTGCAAAAGACCCTACCACTTTAGAGGCAGGGATGGATATAAGTGCACCACTGACTTTCCAACTTATTGAGAGATAATCAAATTTATCATTAATCAACGCCATCAGGCATCAGGAACACATAGCAGTGAAATTGGACAGGGAGGTCCAATTCTTGCTTACGTAACACCAAAACAGACATTTTCAGGTGACCCAGTGAAAAGATTGATGACAGCGATGATAGTGGCCGGTCTGTTAGGCTGTCCGGTCACTTCCGTACAGGCGGAAGGAGTGGGGATCAATGCCACCCGCATTATCTACCCGGCTGATAGCCACGCGACAACCGCTTCAGTACGCAACAGCAGTAAAGAGGCCGTCTATCTGATGCAGGTGACGGTCAGTTCTACCCCAGAGGGGGGCAAAACCGCGCCATTTATGGTAACGCCGCCCCTGTTTCGTATGGAACCCGGCAGCCAGAATCAGGTCCGTATCATCAAAACAGGCCAGTCGCTGCCTGCTGACCGGGAATCCCTGTTCTGGTTTACCGCGAAAGCCATCCCGTTAAGCCCCGAATCCAGTAATCCCTCGGGTAAGCAGATCACCGGGGGCGTACAGATTGCTCTGGCTAATACAATTAAGCTGATGTATCGCCCGTCAGGGCTGCCGATTGGGCCGGAAAAGGGCTTCGGTGCTTTGCGCTTCAAACCGACAGCCGAGGGGATAACGGTCACGAATCCGTCACCCTATTACATCACCTTCGCCTCCTTAAAAGTGGGCGGCCAAGAGCTGATGACGCAGAAACAGAAAGAGAGCATGGTCTCACCGTTCTCTGCCTTGTTTTTCCCCCTCAAAGGCGTGAATTACCCGGCCAAAGTGAGCTGGACAGTGATTAATGACCTCGGTGGAGGATCATCCTATCAAGGGGAGATACCGTAATGTGCAAACCGTGGACTTTTATCGGACGGACAACGCTGGCCGGTCTGCTCTGTACTGCCTCCCTGCCCGGGGGAGCCAGTTCAAACACGGCAGAACTGACGCTGGCCCTGACGCTGGAACAGCCAACCTGTGAACTCAACGTACAGACCTCCCATGTCGAGTTTTCATCCATACCGCTTAATGAAGTGCAACGCAGTGCGGAACATATCGCAGCGGCGGACAACAAGCCTGTGACGCTGGCGTTGTCAGGTTGTGCGAACTCAGCCAGAGCGGGCCGTACTCCGGCGATTAAAATAGCCGGCCCCACGCCGGAAAACCACCCGACGTTATTTCGGGATGAAGCCTCCACTGCGGCAGGAAACGTGGGATTTGGCCTGCGTTATCAATCACCGGGAGGCGGGCTGGGAAGCTACCTGAAAAATGGCGATTATGTGGATTTGGCATCACCGGGTAACACCGTTAAAGACGGCCAAATTACCTTCCAGATGGATATGCGACATGAATCCGGCACGGCGGTCCCCTCCCCCGGTGAACTGACCGCGCATATTCAATTTCAATTTGACTATCACTGAGTGTCGCTCAGGTAACAGGTTTCAGGAGGCGTTGTGGAAATAGGTCGGATGCGCACAACGCGGTACAGGCTGGCACCACTACTCTTCTGGCTGGGGTTAGGTATGGCCGGCACAGAACCCTGTCAGGCAGCCGGTATCAGCCTGAATAAAACCCGGGTGATTTTTACCCAAGGGGCGCGGGCACAGACGCTGACGGTGGTTAACACCACACCTCAGGCGTGGCTGGTTCAGGTGAGGATCACGGGCGATCAGGCGAAAACCGCACCGGCGTTTGTGGTGACGCCGCCGCTGTTCAGGCTGGAGGCCAACAGTCAGAACAGTTTGCGTATTTTGCCGACTTTTCATCTGCCTCCCTTTCCGGTGGATCGGGAATCGCTCGGGTATGTCCAGATGAATGCTATCCCCGCCGCCCATCCGATGGCGAATGAGCACGCTCGGGATCAGGCGTCGATGAGCGTGGGAATGCGAATTAAGTTTTTCTGGCGGCCGCATGGCTTGCCGATGTTGCCGGAACAGGCGTATGGACAGTTGCGATTTCAGTCGCAACCCAATGGCATTAAGGCGTGCAATCCCACGCCGTATTTCCTGTCGCTGGACAGCCTCACGCTGGACGGACAGACGCTCGATCTGAATCGCTATCCCTCCATGATAGCGCCGCAGGATTGTGTGACCTATACCGGACAGGCAGGCAAAAAAGCGGTGAGCTGGTCGATGATTAATGATTACGGCGGGGCTTCAAACCTGTTTACCGCCAACGTGGCGGGTTAAATTCGCCCTTGTTTTATCCAGAGGTGGAAAGTGAAGAGAGTCAGTAACGGGAACAGGCAAGCACACGCGGGATCAATGATTTACCCCTTCTGTTTCGCCCTGCTGCTGGGCGGCCTGTTAAAGGCGCAGGCGGCTGAGAATCAGGGGTTATCGTTCTCCCCGATGCAGTTATCGTATGTCGCTAAAGACAGCCCCGGCGGGGTGACCCTCAGTATGACCAACCATACGGCGCAGGGCTATCTGGTACAGGGATTTGTCAGCCCGATGGACCCCGATACCGGCCGCTTTGACACCCAAACCGGGCAGGTTCCCCCTTTTGTTGTCCTGCCGCCGTTAAAGCGGATTGAGGCCGGCGGGAAATTTTCGTTCCGTATTCGCCAGCTTGGCGGGCAGTTACCGCCGGATCGGGAATCGGCCTTTGTGGTCTCGCTGCGGGCTATCCCCGGCGTCGCCGTACCGGACACGCGCGTGCCTGAGCGCCAGACCGGCAAGAACTCGCAGGTGCAGGTCGCTTTACAGATGAATATCCGGCTGTTTTATCGCCCTAAAGGCGTCCCCGCCCGGGATAACACCGCGGTGGCAAAACAGGTGAAAGTTTCCCTTCAGGGGACGCAGTTGCGAGTGGAAAATCCCACACCCTATTTTCTGGCCTTTTCGGTCCTGAAAATGGGCACACAGCATGTGGATGACCACACCCGCCAGACGATGGTGCCCCCGAAAGGCATACAAACCTATTCGTTTACCGCCGGGGGACAGGGGCCACTAATCTGGCGTTTTCCCGGCGACAATCAGGATCGCCACGTCCCGTTATAAACCCGCCGCATCGGCGGACGGTATACCGGCAAAGCGACCTCAATATCAACAGCACAGGCTTAAATTAGAAGCAGAGATGAGCTATGGCAATAAACACTTTATTTCCGTCTGCACTGCGGACGGGTAACCAGCGTGCGCCCGGTCAACCGGGTGGTTTCCGGCCGCGTCCGGTATACCTATGTCTGCTGTGTTCACTGACGGCAACGGCCCTGCCCGCCTCGGCGCGGGAATACTTTAATCCGGCGTTCCTGATGGGCGCTGACGGTGAACGCAGTCATGTCGATCTTTCGGCGTATGAAAACGCGGGCTATGTCGCCCCCGGGCGCTATCTGGTGGATGTCTACATGAACCAGAATCGGGTGGACAGCCGCGAGATTGAATTCAGGCAGGTTAACGGCCATCTCCAGCCGGTATTAACCGTCGCACAACTGGAAGGATATGGGGTCAATACCCGTGGATTACCGGCTTTTCAGGGTAAAACGGATGACAGCCTCATCACCGATCTGACGAAACAGATCCCGCACGCCAGCGCCACACTGGATTTCGCCCGTTTGCGTCTGGATCTCAGTGTCCCGCAGATCGCCATGCAGCCCCACTATTCCGGGATGGTTGATCCGTCTCTGTGGGATAACGGGATCCCGGCCTTTTTGATGAACTACACGGTCAACGGGTCGGAAGGGCGTTATGACCGTCAGGGAAACTGGGGAGGATCACGTTCCCGTAATCTGTTTGCTTCTTTTCGTAACGGATTGAATCTGGGGCCGTGGCGTCTGCGCAGCACACAAACTTACAGTTACAATCGTCAGCGCAACGAGGGCACCTCCGGCTTTTCCACGCCGGCCCAGACCCAATGGCAGGTGAGTAATACCTATCTGCAACGTGATATCCCCTCACTGCGCAGTGAGTTCACGGCGGGTGAAACCTATACCGGCGGCGACATTTTTGACAGCATCCCGTTTCGGGGCATGAAACTGGCTTCTGAGGAGGCGATGTTACCCGACAGTCAGCGCGGTTTTGCCCCGGTGATAACCGGTGTGGCGAACGCCAATGCGCAGGTGACGGTATCCCAGAATGGCAACATCATATATCAAACCGCGGTGGCACCGGGACCGTTTCGTTTCACCGACCTCTATACCACCGGGAGTGCCGGCGACCTGACGGTGACCATCAAAGAGGAAAATGGCCGTACCCGCGTCTCGACAATCGCCTCGTCATCCCTGCCGGTGATGCAACGTCCCGGCGGTGTTAAATATGAATTGACGACCGGTCAATATCACGGCGGCAACCTGACCGATGGCAGCCGTTCCCCGGTATTTGCGATGGGCACGCTGGTCTATGGTTTGCCCCACAATATCACCCTGTATGGCGGTGGACTGGCCGCAGGCAACTACCAGTCGGGTGTATTAGGCTCGGGGGTGTCGTTAGGGGCATTCGGCGCACTGTCTGCGGATGTGACGCTGGCCCATGCACAGTTGCAGAGGAGCAAAGATCAGGAAGAAAGCGGACAATTCGGCCAGTCTTATCGCGTGAAATATTCTAAAAACTTGCTGAGTACCGGTACCGGCATTGATCTGGCCGCCTACCGCTATTCCACCCAGCATTACTACAGTTTCAGCGATGCTAACAGCATGGGCTACAGCCTGAATGAATATCAGGCACCATGGGCGCTTGACCGGCGTCAGAACACCTGGCAGGTGAACCTGCGTCAGACACTGGGACGCTGGGGCAGTCTTTACGCCTCCGGGACGCGCAACAATTATTGGAATGGCCGTACCGACAACAACCTGAGTCTGGGTTACAACGCGATGCTGATGGGGATCAGCTATAACCTGAGTTATAACATTTCTCGTATCAAGGGCGAAGGCCACTGGCCGGAAAACCGTCAGGTGTCATTCAATATGCAGGTCCCGCTGAGCCTGTTTGGATCATCGTCGGCATTACGGGGCGTTTACACCCGCTATACCGCTTCGCGCGACTCGCAGGGTAACCTCTCTCAGCAGACCGGCATCAGTGGCATGTTATGGGATAACCGCCTGAGTTATAACCTCCAGCAAGGCTGGGGACACAGCGGCCAGCAAAACAGCCGGGCCCTGTCGCTGGGTTATCAGGGCAGTCAGGGGAGCGTTAATCTGGGTTACAACGACAGCGCAGACAGCCGGCATGTTACCTATGGCACGTCCGGTGCCCTTCTGATCCATCCTTACGGGGTAACGCTGTCACGCTCGCTGGGAGATACTGCCGTGTTAGTCCGCGCGCCCGGGGCGAAAGGGGTGACGGTCAGCAACGGCAACGTACAGACCGACTGGCGTGGCTACGCCGTACTGCCGGGCGGATCGGTCTACCACAAAAACACCATCAACCTAGATCCGTCCACTTTGCCGGAAGGGGTCGATATTGACCAGACCAGCCGCAACGTTTACCCGACCAAAGGGGCGGTGACGCTGGCTAATTATCAGGTTCGACTGGGCAGCCAGTTGCTGCTGACCTTGACACATCATGGCAAACCCGTGCCCTTTGGTGCCACCGCAACGCTGGCAGACAACGCAGCCCAAGCCGGCAGCGGCATTGTGGGCGATAACGGCCGGGTTTATCTGAGCGGCATGCCGTCCGCCGGTCATGTGAAAGTTAAATGGGGAAACGAGGCCAATCAACAATGCACCACCCGTTATCAGGTATCGTCCGATACCCCCGGGAAACTGGTGCAGGCCGATGCCGTGTGTCTATAAGCGTGACCTTCATGTGGGCAGCCTGAACCGGCGTGCCCGATGAGATATCGCCAGTCTCGCTTTGACGTCCGGGGCACCCCCAAAGCAAGGTTAGCCCCAACCGTGAAAGAGCGAGGTGAACAGATGAGTAATTTGGAGAGAGAAAGATGTTAAACACTGAACGTTTGTGGGGCGGTGATGCAGAAAACCCCGTCCCAACCATCATGGGGCTGGGGGCGTCACTGCTCTTTTTATTGACCGCATTACCCCTCCAGGCGGCTGAGACTTATCAGGACTGCGGGACTGAACTGGTGAATAAGGTGAGCAATGTTACCGTCACCGGCTATGCCATGATGCCGAACAACAAAGATAAGCGTGATTATTCACGGGATGAAATCGTGGGTTATACCACCAGTGGCCCGCTTGACTGGTCGACAACCTGTCGCGTCCCCACCGGGACCCAGTTGATGGCCTACACCGTAGGATCGGGGACCGACTCATTGATCTCTTCGTCGTCACCGGGTAGCGTCCGGGTAGGAAAGGCTGGCGACTTTATGGTTGATATCGGGCAATCGTCACTCTCTTGCCAGACGCATGGTTCACCCAATACTTATCAATCAGCCAGTCTGGTCAAAGGAAATGCTGGCGTTAACCTTCCCTGCGTCCCGGATGCCAACGGTCTGGTTGATATCAGTGTTCGCTCAGTGACCGGAGCCATTTACCCGGACCATGACGGGAATTTCAATGCAAAACCCGGTGGAAGTTATTTGTCTGTGGGCTCTATCGGCTGGGCTTCAACGGCCGTATCGGGTTCCAGCAGCATACCGAACCCCCTGTGGACCACGGTTATCCTTTCACCGGTCAAAAAGCCGTCCACCTGTGCAGTAGTGCTTACTCCGTCATCGGTGGATTGGGGAACGGTGAAAAGAGCCGGTAAACAGGCGGGAGAGACACTGGCGTCGGCCAGACAGATCGGGATAAACAGCACCTGTTCCGGTGATGACGAGGTATTTCAAAATTCACGCCTGCTCTACCGGATCGATGGCCCCTTCGTGCCGGGCAAACCGCATGCGCTGGCCTCGTCAATAGATCAGGTCGCCTTCGCGTTCTTCGATTTTGCCAATAAACCCTTATCACTCAGTACCGGGCACAGAGGTACAGGGGCGGAAGCGAGATATGTTAAGCTCGGGGACGACAGTTATACCGCTTCAACGCAACTGTCTGTGGTACCGGTTCTGTTGAAGACTGACGGCGCCGGAGGGCTAGCCAGAGCCGTCGCGGTCATTTCCGTGTGGTCGGATGTTAACTTCGTCGACCCATCTGCTTAGTTATTGTTATCGTTGCAGCGCCTACCGGCGCTGCATAAACCAGCTTTTTCGCTCCCTTGCCGCCGCGATGCATCTTGAAATCCATAGGGTATATACCGTATCTAACCTCGCATTTCTGTTATTTCTATTTCTTTATCGAAGCGTAAATGCTCATCGGCCGCCATAGGGATCAACCAACGTAAATTATAGATCACATTATCGGGTAATGAATTTGCTTCATAGATATTAACGATCTCTTTTTCAATAGAATTGACAGAATAGACACGATCATCATACATATAGAGAAAATTTACCTGATAAACGTCAGGACGAGTTAAGACGGTAAATAGTCGCCACTCTTCAGGACGTGTTTCAATGCCAGCTTCTTCTGCAAACTCCCTTGCCATTGCCTGTTGGGGGCTTTCTCCCGCTTCTATTTTTCCACCAATCCCATTGAGCTTCCCTTTTTGCCAACTGGGTTGTAATTTTGAAATGAGGGAGACATGTTTTTTATCTTTAGAAAACATAAACCCTGTTACATAGTTAATCATTATTTTCTCCACGCTTTTATTTCACTACTAATGTCTGATTCCTGTCTGGTCCATATGAAATATACTTAATTGGGACACCAGCATAGTCTTGAATAAAAGATAAGAAGTCAATTAGCTCAATAGGTAACTCCGTTAAATCTGTATAGGATGAATTAAGTGCGCTCCAAGATTTAAATGTCTTATAAATAGGTTTGGCTCTATCGAGCTGCAATAATGCATCATCGCAACAGACGAGTTTATCATCAATTTCATAGGCAATAGCGGCTTTTATTTCATGTAAACCAGCAAGAACATCAACATTCGTTATGGCGAGTTCTGTTACACCATTGAGTTTCACCGCATGTTTAATCAGGGATAAGTCCAGCCAGCCACAACGCCTTGGCCTTTTTGAAACGGTGCCATATTCATTCCCACGTTCTCGAATATAATCAGCCTGTTCTGTCGATAATTCGGTGGGGAATGGCCCGTTGCCGACACGGATCATATAGGATTTCATCACACCGACAATATGCATTTTCTGTGCCGGTATACCTATCATCGCAAAGCAGGTTTGCACTAATGTCTGATATGCCACGGTATAAGGATAAGTACCAAAACTATTATCTAAGAAAGTAGCTTGTGATGTTTCAAGTAAAACACCTTCTCCCGAATTAAGTAAATCACCGATAATGTCATTAGTGAACGTGAAATAGGGTTTTATCCTCTTGCCATATTGATGTGTTGTTTCTAACATCTCTTCAAAATCTAATGAAGCTTGTGCATTAAAAACATGGTTGATCTGCTTTTCCCTGATACCCCAAAGAAACTCTAATTTACTTCTTAATTTTTCTTTATCAAGGGTATCAATAAGACGAATGCCATGACGATTGGCTTTGTCTTCAACACAGGCCCCGACACCAACACCAACTGAACCTATCTTCTGCTTACCTTTATATTTTTCTGACGCTCGATTTAACTCAGAGTGTATTGGTAAGACGATATGGCATCGTGGATCGATAAATATATTAGAATCAATTTTTTCTTTTTGTATAAAGTCGATCTCTTTAACCAGAATGGGAAGACTGACTAAAGCGCCTTGGCAGATATATAAATTCTTTTTGTTGAGTGAGGCCGGTAATTGGGAAAATGAGCCTCTTAGATTGCCATGTTGTACACAATGACCTGCATTAGCGCCGCCATTAAATCGAGCAATGTTATTGATGTTGCCAGACAAATAATCAACAAATTTTCCTTTACCTTCATCTCCAAATTGGAGTCCAACTATAGCCGTTAACATGAATCTATTCCTTAATTACTTATTTGCTTATTCCAAAAAATAATAACTAAATCATCATGTTGGATGATGATTTTTAAAATGAATAATCTGTTTTAAAATCTTTTAAAGCTAATGTGCTAACTATCTATTCGTATACTGTTATATACCCGTTATCTTTCAAGTTGCCTCTTTGTTGGCTGCACTCGCTCACCCCGGTCACATAGTTATCTATGCTCCCGGGGATTTGCTCCCTTGCCGTCGCGATGCATCTTGAAATCCATAGGGTATATGAACCAAAGAATCTGCTATTAATAGCGCTTCACTTAATGTATCAACAATAGGAACACCCGCGGTTTCAAGACTGACACGGCTGTGGGTGCCTCCGGTATAAAGAATGGCATGAGTGCCTGCTGCTAATGCGGCAATTGCGTCATCAGTAGCGTCTCCAATAACCACACTTTGCTCGGGAGCAACATTGAGTTTTTTGAGATGGTTAGCTAACTGCTCTGATTTGCCGGTTGTCAATAATGGCGTATTTCTACCATCTATTTGGTTAAAGAATTTGCCAATACCATGATTATCAAGCATAGGGACTAATTCATTATGCTCCATCAGTGAACATAATGATTGGGTTGCACCTGTTTCATAGCGGGAAGCGAGGAGTTGGCTCACACCTTCCGTTAAACTGGCTTTCTGAATACCTGGCCGATAGTGAAAATTAAATGTTTTTCCGATCACTGACCATTCAGAAGATGAAGGTTCACGTCCAATGACTTGTTTATAGAAAGTTTGTACGGGAACACAATAATATTCCCGATATTGCTCCAGCGTTAGAGGGTCAATACCAATTTCTGCCAATGCGAAATTGGTTGCACTCAATGAAACATTGACATCATTAAGTAATGTACCATTCCAATCCCAAATAATATGTGCTGTTGTCATAATTAACTCCCCCCTTTTCCAAATTAACTTTTGCGCGCTGAACATTCAGGACATTGATATGCAAGGGCCTTAAATGCATCAATTGGCTGTTCATAATTCAGTGATGTTTGTGCTTTTAGATTTAATAAAAAATGCAATAATTTGGCTGCCCATGTTGAATCTGTCAGGGTGTCATGAAGCACAGACAATAAACTGTATGAATAAGCAACCCAATCCGCCGTGGTTGTATGAGCATATTTATCATCAGCGAAAGGCTGATTAACTAAACGATTCAGGACCTGATGATGTCTGAAACACCAAGGCGTCAAGACATCTAAGGTTTCAGGATTGAATACACGATCAGCATGCCCATAAACGCGAGTACGTAATAATTTTTCCCAATGTAGTTCGACGGCACGGGCCTTTGGGCGTTGTCCGGTTTGGGCCATGACCAGATCGATTGCCTGACGTAAGGTATCTCCTGTTCCGCAATTATCATCAATAATTGTCACGGTTCGCCCGGATGGAATTTTGCGCCCCCAGAGATGATTGCTCTTGCGAGACGTATCATCGTAACGTGAAACTTTTACTAAATTGAGTTCACTATCCCATGCTGCGGCGGTGACTGCCGCTGCCGCTGATCCTCCTAACATGATGCCAACAACGGAGGAGTTGGAGCATATGTCAATTTGGGCGGCGGCCAAAGTTAACAGATGATTGTCCCCTTCAATAAATGGTCTGGGCACTTGGTGTTCCGTAGACAACGGCAATTTCAGGTCATGGATCGGCGAGGGTGAAAAAGTAAATGGTGTTCCCGTCAGCGTTGAACTGACGACCTTAGCGTACTCCTTGATTCCATCGATGAATGGCACAATATCTTCGTTAACAATTTGCGGTGCATTTAATAAACTATCAACGATTCTGAGCAATTTTGCCAAACTATGATCGGCCAATATATATTTTGATGGGGCAGTACACAGCTTGTCGTTACACTCAAGTTGAGAGATGTATTCTGTGTAATATTTCGCCATCATCAGTAGTTCGTGACAAGATTTTTGTTCGTAATAGGCGGTACCACGAGATCCGACGAATGCTGGCTTCTCTGTGAGTAAACCAGGCAGCGCCATTACTTCTTGAGTTAAATAGTCTGTTTCCGGTATGCCACGCAATTCGCCCAGTAAACCAATAGAGCGAAGATCCAATGCAGGAGATAAAGATTTAGACATATTCAACGTCTCGGTGATTGTGTTGCAGCAAGGGCATCCTCAAGAGGAACCTTACCAATATGTAGCGCTTGACCAAGAATGGCGCCTTCGACACCGATAGTGGACAAATCGGCTAAAGCGCGGAGATCATCCAGGCTCGATATGCCGCCGCCGGCAATGACGGGGGATGACGTTTTCGCGCAGACTTCCTGTAATAGCGTGAAATTTGGCGAACTCATCATGCCTCCCCGCTCAACATCGGTTACGACGTAGCGTTGGCAACCCTGTTTGTCGAGGCGCTCAAGGAGATCCCAGAGATGACCTTTGCTGACATTCCATCCATGCGTTGCCAATTGGTAACCTTCCGATGTGCTTTTTACATCCAGAGCAATGGCGATCTTATCGCCATATTCTGCAATGGCTCGGGCACACCAATCTGGATTTTCTAATGCTGCGGTCCCTAAATTAACGCGCTGGCATCCCGTTGCTAATACTTTGCGCAAGATGGTTTCATCTCTGATTCCACCACAGACCTGTACGTTAATATCGACCGCAGCCAGGACATCGGCAATAAGATGGCTGTTTGAGCCACGTCCTGACGCAGCATCAAGATCAACAACATGAATCCATTTTGCTCCGGCATTTTGCCAGGCTAGTGCGACTTCTGCCGGGGTCCCTAAAGGTCTCCGTAATGTTGGATTTTCACCTCGGGTTAATCGAATTGCGGAATTCGATGTCATTGCTATTCCGTCAACAATATCCACAGAGGGAAATATCTCGAATGTTTCCTTACTTATCATTAAATGCATCCTAATTAATTATACCCGTCATCTTTCAAGTTGCCTCTTTGTTGGCTGCACTCACTCACCCCGGTCACATAGTTTGCTATGCTCCCGGGGATTCGCTCCCTTGCCGTCGCGATGCATCTTGAAATCTATAAGGTATATTTATAAATTAATAACGTTTTGTGATTAATGAAATTACAAGTTGTAACGCAATAAATATGCCCAATAATAGGAAGGTTAACTTAATGAGCTTAATAACCGTTCATCAATTTATAATAGTGGAAAGAAAAAATTTCTCAATAAGGTTATTCGCTGAATATAACAATTTGGATAACTTCGTTCAGCCAATTAATCTTATATTTACTTAAGAGGAGTTAATTTGTAAGGCGGTAAAAAGAGATTCAGTTTAAATATATAGCAAATGAATTTCTCTAATTTTTATAGGGAAAATTTCGTGTTATTCATCTAATATTTTAATTATTTTAAATAATATAATTCTTTTTTTTATGTAATTTATTAAATATACTCTAACTTATCTCAAATAAACGTGATTAATAATTGTTTTTATTAGGGTGGTTAATTTTAATCATAAGGGGGATATAATTACCGAGAATTTAAAATAGTAACGATGATTAATATGTAACTACATTCTATTCATTCCGTGGAATTGTTTTTTATATTGTATATAAACATGTTGCATAAGGGGGGTTAAAATATTTTATTTTTGGTAAATATAATTTCATTGGTGATTCTATATGGCTGTATATTTATAATGATATTGATTTCAACGTTTAAAATGTAGAATTTCGCTTATTAACCTGAGGTTATTATTCAATAATAGCATCAATCAGCTTCTGAGAAACCGTTGAGAATTGACTTCCTTTAATGACTGACTATTTTGGATGTTGGCAATAGTGCTTATTTATGACTTTAAATTAACAAGAGGCACTTATTGGGTACCTCTTGTTGCGGGAGTTTAACGGGAAGAAACTACTTTAAGGCGACTGGCTGAACAGTTATACCCTATGGATTTCAAGATGCATTGCGGCGGCAAGGGAGCGAATCCCCGGGAGCATAGCGAACTATGTGACCGGGGTGAGCGAATGTAGCTAGCAAAGAGGCAACTTGAAAGATAATGGGTATATTTTAATCATTCAAATATCGAGTCGCTTAGTTTGCCATTTTTTAGATTTCCAACGCCAGATATTAGTGAGCCCACGTAACCATTCGTCACAGAAGAAACCGATCCAGATACCTAAAATGCCCATTTCCATTTTGATCCCTAAAAAGTACGCCACTGGAATAGCAATACACCACATAAAGAATATGGCTGCATATAGCGGGAAACGAGCATCACCGGAAGCACGCAATGCGTTCACCATAACAATATTTGCGGTACGGATTGGCTCCAGAAAAACGGAGAGCAAGAATAGTGGTAACAACAGTTTGATAATGGCTTCATCTTGCGTCAGAAAATGCAGAATCGGCATTCTCAACAGCCAGAAAGCAGTGACCACGCCAATAGTGACGATACAGCCGATTTTCAGACTATTAATGCCACGAATATAAGCATCTTCAAACCGCTTTGCACCGACCAGATGACCAACCATAATTTCGTTACCAATGCTGGTGGCAATGCCAAATAACATCACAAACAGTGATAGCTGGAAATAGAGTGTTTGTGCTGCCAGTGGAATTTCACCCATCAGTCCAATGAATGCTATGGCTGCCATATATTGCAGTATCCACACTACGTTTTCACCCGCAGCGGGTAAACCGATATATAAGATTTTGCCCAACATACCTTGTGACCAGCGTAGGAAACCTGCCAGTGTAAATTTGATCCGCAGGCCATAACTGAGCAGACAGAATAATAGGATCACGGCAACAATCCGGCCAAAGACTGTAGACCAGGCGACACCTTCCAGACCATATTTAGGTAATCCGAAGAAACCATACAGGACGATCATATTACCTAGCACTGTCAGCACGTTAGCAATCAAAGTAACATACATTGCCGGTTTTGATTTCCCATAAACCCGTAAACAAGCAGCCAGAATAATCGAAATAGCTTCGGGGATAAGACAGATACCCAGAATGTGCAGATAGTTAAAACCATCTTCCATCAGATGTTCCGGCATATTCATGATATACAAGATCTTATAGCCGAAGAAGATGGTAATCAGTGCACAGCTAAACCCAAGCAAAAAGTTGAATGCAATAGAAATATGGATCGACTGGCTGGCTTTATCCCGTTTGCCTGCACCAATATATTGAGCAATAACGACACTGCAACCAACACTGATAAAGTTGAAGATAGTGATAAACAGATCAAATACCTGATTACCTACAGCCATAGCAGCCAGATAAGAAGTAGAAACATGGCTCACCATATAAGTATTAATTAATAAAGTGGCCAGATGGAGAAGAATATCAATAAAAATCGGCCAGCTTAACGAAAAGAGCGAGCGCTCAGTAACATCAGTTTGATGCATTTGAAAAACCTGCTTATTGAAAAAGGTAAATGAATTATTGCTTGAGATGCCGCATATTCAGAAAATATTCAGGCATTGTACATGGTTTATTTATCCGTTAACAGAGATGAGATATAAAAAGATGAATTCTGTGATGGGGTTTTTTCTGCTTGAACAATGCCTTGTGGTACCAAGCAAATAACGATCAATGAGCATCATAAGGGAGATGATTGGCAGCAAATATTAGCATTGCTATTTGTCGGATATGTTAGAAGAATTGATAAATTTAATTGTAAATAATTAAGATACTTAAATGATTATCTGAATTGATAAAAAATTTAAACGCCAAATTTTAAAAATATTTAATATAATTATTTTAATGTGTTATGGATATTTATTCGATACCAACTTTATCAATTAATTGATGTCCTATATACTTAATGAATCATTAGATAATTTTATTTAAATGTTATGTATGATTTTATTAAGTTAATACACCATTATATTTTCTATGAATTGGCTGAAACGTAGCAGATAGCCGTCAGGATCTTGCACAAGAAATTCTCGTTGGCATGCAATGACTTCATCAATACGGTAGTGATTATCTTTAACTTCTCGGTATAGTTTGATGTTATTAACTTTTAAGTTGTGCAGTAAAGGTGTTAAATCATCAACTTCAATCTGAAAATTCACCCCCCTCCCAAGAGGATAATTTAATGAGGCTGTGTTCCAGCCATCATCATGTAACGCTTCAAGCATGAGTTGTGCTTCACCAAGTGCTAAGTATGCAAAATCTGGATTACCTCGTCGAATAAGCAACTGGAAGCCGAGAATTCGTTGATAGAAATCCAGAGATAGAGAAAAATCAGTAACCGTAAGTTCTGGAACCATACGATTCCAATAGGGTTTATGTTGTTCCATATTTTATCTGTTCCATATTTTATCTGTTCCATATTTTATCCAGAATAAAAGTATTATAGTCTAATGAATTAAATAGTAACAAGTCTAATAAAGCTATTTTTTATTCCTGTAAAGATCTGGTGAATAATTCTATTAATTTTTACGTTATTTAACTTGGTTTTTTTAACCGCCTATGGTGGGGTTTCTGTGTTAGTAATTTATACCCGTTATCCTTCAAGTTGCCTCTTTGTTGGCTGCACTTGCTCACCCCGGTCACATAGTTTGCTATGCTCCCGGGGATTCACTCCCTTGCCGTCGCGATGCATCTTGAAATCCATAGGGTATATTTAATTGATGTGGTTAATTGCATTGTTATATTTTTTTATTAAATCTATTATCTATCTCTCTTGATAATTTATCTGATTCATTAAGTTGAATCTATATATAAAATTATATTTCTGATGTTTTCTATTTTTGTGGAATTGGTCACGGATAATTTAAATATTATCTATATCTTAATGGCTGATTTTAATCAGGGAATAAGTTAATTTTATGATTTCTATATTTTTACGTTATTATTTTATCTGTTCTTGTAATATGCAGGCATGGTTTAATGTCGATCACCGTATTTCTCATTTTTTCCCTGATTAACTGTTCTGGTTATATTTAAAATTAAATCTTGTAATCACTACATTTATTTTGGCGTATTTCTGGCTGTTTTTGGAAATTTGTCTGAATTATGCGGTATAGCTAATTATTGGATAAAAATATATATGAAACGTATTCCAGAACCTTTCCGTATTAAAATGGTAGAAAATATTCGCATGACTACTCGTGCCGAACGTGAAAAAGCATTAGAAGAAGCTGGATATAATCCATTCCTATTACCCAGTGACGCGGTTTATATTGATTTGCTGACAGATTCTGGCACTGGAGCAATGAGTGATCGCCAGTGGGCGGGGATGATGATGGGGGATGAAGCTTATGCAGGTTCCCGTAACTATTATCATCTATGTGATAAAGTCAATGAATTAATTGGCTACCAATATACTATTCCAACCCATCAAGGGCGTGGAGCAGAACAGATTTTATTTCCGACATTAATTGCTCGTAAAAAAGCGCAAGGTGGTGCAACGCATCCGGTCTTTATTTCTAATTTCCATTTTGATACGACAGCGGCTCATGTTGAATTAAATGGCGCGAAAGCGATTAATGTTGTTACGTCAAAAGCCTTTGATACAACCACCTATTATGATTGGAAAGGCGATTTTGATATTGATGAATTGGAAAAAACGATAGCAGAATATGGCGCTGATAATGTTGTCGCGATTATTACAACCGTTACCTGTAATAGTTCCGGTGGTCAGCCCATCTCTCTCGCTAATATGAAAGCCGTGTATGAGATTGCAAAGCAACATGATATTCCTGTGGTGATTGATTCAGCCCGTTTCTGTGAAAATGCTTGGTTTATTAAGCAAAGAGAAAAGGGTTATGAAAATAAATCCGTTAAGCAGATCGTCAAGGAGATGTATCAATATGGTGATATGTTAACCATGTCAGCTAAAAAAGACCCCTTGGTCAATATTGGTGGTCTTTGTTGTTTCCGTGATGATGAAGATCTCTTTAATGAAGTGCGTATCCGCTGTGTGCCAATGGAAGGGTTTGTGACTTATGGGGGGCTTGCCGGACGCGATATGGCGGCATTGGCAATTGGCCTTGAAGAGGGGATGAATGAGGATTATCTGGCATATCGTATTAATCAGGTGGCTTATTTAGGTAATAGATTAAGAGAGGCAGGTATTCCTATTCAATATCCAACCGGTGGTCATGCGGTATTTGTTGATGCTAAATTATTATTACCACATATTCCAGGGGAGCAATTCCCCGCTCATGCACTGAATAATGAATTATATCTGGAGGCGGGAATAAGAAGTGTGGAAATTGGTTCTTTGTTATTAGGTCGTGATCCAAAAACCGGAAAACAGAAACCATCACCAATGGAACTTTTGCGATTAACTATTCCTCGTCGCGTCTATACTAATGATCATATGGATTATATTGTAGAAGCCTTTATTTCCTTGAAGGAGCGAATTCCTCAGATTAAAGGATTAACGTTTACTTATGAGCCATCCGTATTACGGCATTTCGTTGCAAAATTAAAACCAATTTAATAATAAATATTGGGATGCTCCTTGTTTAAGAGCATCCCTAATTTTACTGCTTACTATACCCAATGGATTGAAAGATAACGGGTATATATAAAGCCACGCTAGGGTAATGCATATGGCTACTTTGCCGATAAAAAAATCGTCTCCATCTTTATTTGGCGGCGCCATGATCATTGGTGGAACGATTATTGGTGCGGGCATGTTTTCTTTACCGGTTGTCATGTCAGGAGCATGGTTTTACTGGTCAATTGCCACTTTGATTTTTACCTGGTTTTGCATGTTGCATTCAGGATTAATGATATTGGAAGCCAATCTTAATTATCGAATTGGCTCAAGTTTCAGTACTATAACAAAAGATCTGTTGGGCAATGGTTGGAATATCATTAATGGTATTACCCTTGCTTTTGTTTTATATATACTGACTTACGCTTATATTTCCGCGAGCGGTTCGATTATTCAACATGCTATGCGAGAAGTATCGATAGATTTTTCATCTGGGTTTGCTGGTTTTTTATTTGCTCTTGTTGTTGCATTTATTGTCTGGTTAAGTACTAAAACTGTTAGCCGGATGACGTCGATTATTCTTGGTGCTAAGATATTAACTTTCTTTATGACGTTCGGCGGTTTGGTTTATAATGTTAAACCAGCGGTATTGTTTAATACAACTGAAGTTAACCCAACTTACTGGCCTTATGTATTAATGACTTTACCCTTTTGTCTGGCCTCCTTTGGATATCACGGTAATGTTCCTAGCCTGATGAAATATTATGGAAAAGAACCAGAGAAAATAAAGAGATGCCTGTTTATTGGGACATCAATGGCCTTGGTGCTTTATTTGATCTGGTTGGTTGGAACAATGGGAAATATTTCCCGACCTGATTTTGTCGAAATCATAGCAAAGGGGGGCAATATTGATGTTTTGGTTCAATCATTAAGCGGAGGATTGAACAGTTCTGCTCTGGGCTTATTATTGACTCTCTTTTCTAACTTTGCGGTTGCCAGCTCATTCTTGGGTGTCACGCTTGGGTTGTTCGATTACTTGGCTGATCTGCTTAAATTTGATGATACCAAACTGGGGCGCTTTAAAACGGCATTAGTGACGTTTCTTCCGCCAATGGTTGGTGGAATGATTTATCCGAATGGTTTTATTCATGCGATAGGTTTTGCTGGCCTTGCTGCAACAGTTTGGGCTGCTATCGTTCCCGCGTTACTTGCCAGAGCATCCCGTAAACGATTTGGTAGCCCTATGTATCGAGTTTGGGGAGGTAATGTGATGATCGGCTTGATTTTGCTATTTGGCGCACTAAATGCTGCTGCCCATATCTTATCAAATTTTAACCTGCTGCCTGTTTATTCATAAAAAAACTCCTGCGGTGGGGGCCGCAGGAGCCTGGTGTTGACGGAAATAAGCTCCGAAAGGGAGAGAACAAAGCCGGTATTTTTATGTGTTAATTTAGTTTGTTAACTCCTAACATCTTATAGCAAGGTTATTAACAGGAAGTTCTTATGGCTTCCCTTTAGAACACGAATAGTTAACTGCTTTAATTTATTTTAGTACAACGTCCTGACAGACATGTCGTAAATTCATCCCTGATAGAACAATAGCATTAGAATGCCCTCTTTTGGCAACTTTTTGCCTAGTCATTAATTAGTTGTATATAATCTTTCAGTGTCAGTGTTGTTTTTGCAACAGTATTACCGCTGGCGCTAAGCCACCATTTGCCGGTATTCGCTAATCACTTGTTGGCAAAAATCAGGTGAATTCACATGATGAGGGCTTTTAATAATTGTATACAAGGGGTCGTCACGCCAAACATTGTCAGGCCGATAGCCGGTTTATCTTCAATAGTGTTCTCTTCATGAAAATAGACTGCCCCTGCAATTTGGTTGGCCGCATTTTTGATCAGATCCCTGACGTAGAAAATTTCTGCGCGCTTGGTATCAAAAATAGTAGCGATATAAACATAGCCTTGACTTTTTTTCATTATAATTATGAATACTTCCCTAGTGCTGACTACTCATTCATGGACAGATTATAGTCAAGATGAGACTCAAGTATCACTGTTGTGTTACCAAATTGAGACAGTCATCTCATTTTATATATAAATAAAATGAATCAATTTGGTCGTTTTGTAGATGGTTGAGTAGAGTGATGATAGCGAAAAAATATTTTAACCATAAGTGTTAATATACCCTATGGATTTCAAGATGCATCGCGACGACAAGGGAGCGAATCCCCGGGAGCATAGATAACTCTGTGACCGGGGTGAGTGAGTGCAGCCAACAAAGAAGCAACTTGAAAGATGACGGGTATGTAGCGATTTTTATTGTGAAGAGTCATGGCAATGATAGATTCGAAGACGAAAACTCATTTTACTGGTACTCGGAAAAAAACTTATACATTGCTAATCAATGCGGCATTGGAGCTTTTTGAACAGGGGGCGATACCTTCGGTTTCTGAATTGGCAATGCATGCTGGTGTTTCCAGGGCAACGGCATATCGCTATTTTCCGACACAAAGTGATTTAATTGATGCGATTGTTGGCGCCAGCCTTGGGCCGATCCTCACCTGGAAGCCTGCTAGTGAAAAGACCGAAGAGCGGATTACTGAGTTGTTGGATTTTGCTTATCCCCGAATGTTTCAATACGAAGGAGCATTGCGAGCTGCTCTGTTAGTTTCCTTGCAACAATGGTCTCAGGGATGTTTATCTGAGGGTAAGCAGGAAAAGAAACTGGTACGTGGGCATCGTAAAGATATCCTGGCAATGGTTGTTGAACCATTAAAAGGGCATTTTCCGCCGGATACTTTGGAAAATGTCATTCGGTCTTTTTCCCTAATTTATGGCTCCGAGGTCTTTCTGGTGATGAAAGATATCTGGCAGATGGATAATGCGGAAATTATTGAGATCACCAAATGGATGGCAAAAGCAATAATTAATCAAGCGTACAGAGATTCTGAATTATAGGTATTGTTTATAGGTATTGTGGTAAGTCAATTTAGTCACAACCTTTACTATTGACGAATTTTTCTGGTGTGAATATTTTGTCTGATATTTTATATAACTTGTGGTTATTCCTATGAAAAATATTCCTGTTTATGATGATGTCGTTGCTGCTGCCCGCAAAATGTGTGAGCCATTGCGAGGCCAGAGGGTAGGGATTATTGTCAGTGGCGGTAATGTGGATATCGAACGTTACTGTTCGTTGCTGGCAAAACAACCTTAGACGTAATAAGTCACGTAGAAGGGGCTCTTGATATCCGCAGAAATTATAATCTATTTTTTACAGTGTAATTATTGCTTTTTGTATTTGAATATTAATTATATGGCTAATATTATATATTAGCTGTTACATGTTTTTTGTTAATGTTTCACTGTATTATAATTTCATTAATATATGTTATGCTTATCATATATATCCTAATTGATTGTTAATCTATTAGGGTAAATTGAATAATGTATATTTTTAATTCAACTTATGTCTAAGTTGGCAATAGAGCACGAATATAAATTATTCTAGTGATTACTTTCATATACCTTATGGATTTCAAGATGCATCGCGACGGCAAGGCAACTTGAAAGATAACGGGTATATTATTGAATTAATATGATGGTGGCAGCTATTGTCTAATACGCTTCCTCTAATAACAAATCTTTTATGACGTCTAAAATAGGTGATTATATGACCACAGAAAATAGCATTATTGATGATTTTAACGGTAAAACAAAGACTCTGGGATGGGATATTGTTGCTGCCTATGATAGAACTAAAATAAATATGCTGTTTGAACAGCAATATGTAAGAAAAGTAAGTGAAGGTACACATTTTTCACCTATTTTCTGGGAAAGCGGAAATAAAAAGATAAAATTTGACAACTTGATATTGGGAGTACCGTTAATTTCCTTTGAAAATTCATCAATTGAGAGTTCTCAGGCAACGGTAAAATTAAACTTTATTTCTGGCACGATAGTAGAGCTTTATGATGATGGTAGAGTAAAGAATTATCAAAGAATTACGCCGAATAATGATTACCATATGGCAATAACCGTAGACTTGATTGCGGCGACAGGTTCTGTTGGTAATGATGGAAAAGTTGTCGTTGAGTTCAAAAAAGGGACTTTGGGTGAGGTCAATGTTATCAACGATGCGCCAGCAGAAGTTAAGGAGTTTTTCCGTAATTGGCTCAAAGATAATGACGTAACTTATGAGTTAGGTATTTTGAAGCTGGATAATACGGTTGAACTGGTTCCAAAAATGTTTAAAATTAGAACGCAACCGGCACCCGGTGCTAATTTATATGGTTCTGATAATTATGGTCATGGAGCGGTGTTGTTATTTATTGCAACAAACTATAATCCTAACGGTGGGGTATTACCAACTAACTCAAGTAATTTTCCTTATTTGATACCGGATAATCGTTCTGCGGTATTAATTATCAGTAATAAGACACTTTTTGAGAATATTCTTAAGCCGCAATATGAACATTTATTACCTAGCCCAACGGGTGTAAATTTAGAATTGGTCAAGATTGATAGCCAGAAAGATGACTCAGCTAGCTATTTGAATATAACAAGTGGGTATGCTGAGAGCGATGAACCTGTACAATGTGAAGGAG
Source organism: Photorhabdus africana (assembly GCF_035181445.1). Classification (NCBI taxonomy): domain Bacteria; kingdom Pseudomonadati; phylum Pseudomonadota; class Gammaproteobacteria; order Enterobacterales; family Morganellaceae; genus Photorhabdus; species Photorhabdus africana. The sequence continues at coordinate 26,265 of NZ_JAXBVE010000019.1, read as the reverse complement.
GAGGGTATAAAGTATGGACGGGAACGGTGAAATATCATGATAACAGTAATATGTGGTTAGAGAACGTCAAGATCCCCTATTCAGGAATGCATATTAAACCAGGCAAAGAAAAAATTGTCTTTTCTGGGGAGGATAATAATGGCCACTCTTATCATTTTACCCAACTAGTTGGTATTCTTAACGATTCTGCGATAAGTGGTGGTTGGTACAAGTCTAAAATTGATTTTTATATTGATGGTTCGATAGATATTACGCCTCATGTAAAATCTAATGATAAGATTGAATTTCTATTAAATAATAGAATGAGCACCAGATATGACAAACAAGATGAACCTGTTTGGGGAATACACTTTTACCCTAAAGAAAAGTTTATTAATAAAACAGCGGAAATTGTTAAAGATGTTGTTGAAAATAATTTATCCAACGTTGCAAAGATTGAATTAGATAGCATTAGTCTATTTGCAGTTGAGCACCTTTTATTCCCTGAAAGCAATTATCTTGAATTTGATAAAGTGTATGTACCTGGGGATATGGTGCTGTTTGGTGATATTTCTCCAACATCAACTGCTTTTAAAATCAATGATCTTCAATTAACTATGCCAGTGAAAACTAAGCATAAATTTACAACCAACATCAATGCAACGGTAAATTGGTCTATTGCTCCAGTAGAATTGGGCAGTATTGATGCGAATACGGGAGATTATACGGCACCGGCTAAGATAAAAGGGAATAGCCAAATTGTGACAATTACTGCGACAGATTCAAAAACAAACGCTAAAGCTTCAGCGGTTGTCACTCTGTTGCCTTCCTCAGTATCGGTTAGTCCTTCTTTTGTTGTTATCAATGAAAATGATGTTAATAAGAATGTCAATTTTACTGTTTATGGCAATAAGAAAGTGAATTGGCGTGTGGAAACGGGTACTGGCTATGGTGTTGTTGATGCGAATGGCAAATATACGCCTCCAGCTTCTTTCCCGGCCGGATATAATATGGTTACGGTGACGGCTGTTGCTGATAATGGCGATTTAGATAAAGTTAATATTTTGCTTATCAGTAAAAGTACTATAGCGGAATTCAAGATTGATCCTAGCTATAATCAAGAGTTATTAACACCCGATGCCGTAATAAAGTTCTCTTCTGTCGGTAATGATTTGACTTCTCCAAGTGAATGGAGCCTTATGCCGGCAAGAGGAAATATTAAGGTAGGTGAACCAGAAGTCATAAAAAATGAGTTTGGTGATGACATCGAAAAATATACTGCAACTTATACTGCACCAAATGATATTACTCGTTCGGAAATTGTTTTACTCAGAGTGACACATAAGAATAAACCCAATCGTGCGGGATATGCTCTGATTACACTTGAGCCGAAAATCAGTTGATAACTAACTGCTTTTAATAACTATCAGATGATGCAATAAACTTCTTATTCTTTATTGCATCTCTGTTCTCAATCCTATTATCGTTTTTAGATAAAATACCCATCCATATATTTACAATAAATAAAGGCGACTCTATGAATTATGATATCAGCCCGTTGCTAAAGAAAATAGGTAATAAATATAACTTTACCGATAAGATAATGGAGTCAGGTTATAAATCTATTTTTGATATTATAAGAATACCCCGTCATCTATTTTTAGAGAAGTATAATTCAAATCATCAGGTAGCAGATATTTATGATATGGCAAACAGCTATGCTATACAAATAGCCCGTAAATTTCGCCAGCAGCATTACAATCATAATACATATGCCAGAAATTATTCTTCGCTTTCATTAAAAGAAGGTCCTCAATATCAATCCTTATTTCAGGATAACTGGCAGCAGTATTGCCAAAATGGCGCACCGGAAGCAAATAATTCACCGGTTGCTTATTTAGCAGAGATTTATAAATTAGCGATGGATATTGAATCCAATTCGGATGCTGAGGCCATTAAAATAGATGTGCGACGCTCTGATTTAGCGCATTTAATGCTGGATGAGGTGAGTATTAATCAGGAGATTTCAGCACTGTCATTGGTTAATACTATGTTAAGTCAACGTTTGGAAGTTATATTAAAACAACAAGGAAAGACAAATTTATCCAGTTATGATCTTTTGGCTAATATACGTTATCCATTTCAACTTCCTTATGATTATGCACAAAACCAAATTAATCTAACATTTGATAATAGAAAACTTTTTTGTTTGAAAATGATGCAACAGACAGATAAGCGTTATCCTTATTTTCTTAAATCTAATCTGAATACTGCTAATGGAGAATTTTTCTCCCCTTTAGCAAATCAGCTAGGTATTTACCAACAAAAAATAATTAATGAGCCCTTAAACCCATCTAATAGCCAATTCTATCGGGATAATTACGGTGTTAATAGTGCAGACTTACTTGAATTGTTATCGACTTTTATTGCACAAACAACTCTTTCTGTCGCAGAAGTTGAGCAATTATTATGTATAAAAGGAATATCTACCAATAAAGGGGGGACATTAGAGCAAAATAATGTGAGATTATCTCAAAATGTGCTTAATTTAGGTATAGCTGCGGCTCCTTATCGTTATGGTGCCGTTTTTATTAATGGACCGAATGCAAAAGAGAGTGATTTCCTACATTTGTATCGTGAGTTTGCCTCAAGTGATAATTTACTACAAGTGGTAAATAAATTATCAGGTGTGAATCATGAACGCTTTGATAGATTAAATCGCATGATACGGTTGTGGAAATGGATTAAATTGCCGGTAGATAAAATTGATTTATTGGTGACTGCAACGATGCGGGCAGAAGGGGATGCAAATAAGCAATTACAGATGAATGAGAATACCTTGCGTATGTTAAGTATTTTCCATCATTGGAGCAAAAAATATCATATTTCACCTGATGATTTTGCCGCATTGATATATCAAATTACGCCTTTCTCGACGGGTACAGCGATTCCTTTCTTTGATCAGATATTCAATTTATCTTCGTTATTTGATGCACCATTGGTGATTGATGAACGTGAGTTTTATTCAGAGACAAAACAGGATGATACTATTATTAGTAAGTTGTGTGCTGGATTGAAAATTGAAGCGAAGGATTTTTCTCTATTAGCGCCATTAGTTGCTGAATCGATAGGTGAAAAGAGTTTAACATGTTCACTTCCTGTTGTTTCTGCATTTTATCGCATTGTGCAATTGTCGAGAATTTTGGGATTAACACCACAGGAAGGTGTGGTTATTTTAACGTTGATAGGTGGAAATAAAGTATTAAAGCAGGTCACGGGTATGCCTTATTTATCGCAATCAGGAAATAATAGGCAAACAGATATTTTGGATATTATGATTGCAATGGAGCAAACCATAGAATGGTTGAGAATAAATAAATTATCTGTTGGTACTCTGCAATTATTCTTATTACCGGCTAATGAAGTTATTATGACCGGAAATGCGGCGCAGGTGGCCTTTATTAATCAAGTGGGATTGCATCGTAATTCAGAAAGTTTAACCCTGGAAAGTTTATCATCAAATATCTTACCAGCATTAGATGATAATAGTGATTTGATTGATTGGTTAACTCCACGTCAAACTGTTTTAAATGCAGTATCTCATCAAAAATATGGTTTAGTTAAGCCTGATGTTAATATTACTGATGAAATTAATAAAGCAATAAAAAGTATATTACTTAATGATAAAGTCAAAGTATCTATTACTGAGCAATGGGCTGCAGTTATTACTCAAGCCCAATCTGCACAAAATGCAATATCGGCCAGTATGTTGGCAAATGCATTTCAGCTATCACAACCGTTTCCTTTATTTATTCTAAACTGGATCGGCTCAAGTAGTTATGATTTTTTATTGAAGTCATTTGAACTGTTTGATAAGAAAAATTTACAGCCAGAGATGATCAGTCAGGATTATTTGATACTGATGTATGATTTATCGCGATATATTTCAGTGATTAAGACTTTCCGACTGAGTACTGTGATGTTGCATCATTTTTCTGAACATCCTGAATGGTTTGGCTGCCAGAACACGCAACTTTCTTTGTCGGTTATTTATTATTTCAGTCGCTACCGAGATTGGATGAAATTAGTTGCTTCTTTAGATAATGCGGAAGATAAAATATTGCGTTATTTGGAGTTAGTTAATACGAATAATCAAAGTAATGATAAAACTAATATGGTGAAAATATTAACTGAACTATTGTCATGGCAGCGTGATGAAGTGCTATCAGCTAATTCACATATTATTGGCAAGGAAGATAATACAGCAAAAACATTGGCTGAAATAGATATCATGATGAGACTTAAATTTTGGTCTGAGGAAATGGCACTTTCCATGCATTCATTATTGGCAACGATAAATATCAATGCTCATTCCTCTTATGAGGATTATAAACAGGTCGGTACAGCGATGGTAGCAACTCTGTAAATATATACCCGTTATCCTTCAAGTTGCCTCTTTGTTGGCTGCGCTCGCTCACCCCGGTCACATAGTTTGCTATGCTCCCGGGGATTCACTCCCTTGCCGTCGCGATGCATCTTGAAATCCATTGGGTATAACTGTCATAGTGGAATAAAAAAATTTTAATAGAGGTTCAGGATATGAAAAATATTGTTGCTAAAAAATTAGCTGAGAGTGTTCGTGATGGATTGGTTGGTTATTACTTGGGGCATATTTCAAAAACAGCTAATGTACCTGATTTAAAAACGCCGGATGATTTGTATCAATATTTACTTATTGATAATCAGGTATCTAGTCAGGTTAATACCAGTGTCGTTGCACAAGCGATTTCCAGTGTTCAGCAATATATTAATGGCATTATGCTTAACATGGAACCAGGGTATGATTATCAATATGAAGATAAAGTAAAAACATGGAATAATGTTTTAAGCCAATATAATATTTGGGCTGGTTTTCAACAGTTGTCTAATTATCCAGAGAATTATATTAGCCCTATATTGCGTCGTAGTAAAACAAGTGATTTTAAAGAGTTGGAAGATAATTTAAATAAAGGTAAATTGAGTGATGAGGTTGTTCAGGAAGTCATATTGAATTATTTGAATAAATTTGAAGAAATAAGTAATTTAGAGTTGATGAGTGGCTATATCAATACGACTAAAGAATTAGCTCCTGCTCAGGCTGAATATTATTTTGTTGGTAAGATGAATATTACGCCAGGCCAATATTATTGGCGTTCGCTGAATATGGCTAATCGAAATATGCAAGATGTCATTAATCCTACCGCTTGGCAAGAATGGGAAAAAATTGGTATTCCTGCTACTGGGGAAGTGATTAAGATCCGCCCAGTCGTTATTAATGGTCGTCTTCATATCGTTTGGTTGGCACATGAAGCAGATAATAATAAAGAAGAAAATTATTATAGTATTAATTTGATATATCGAAAATTTAATGGTGAATGGAGTCTGCCAAATAAATTACGGACTTTTACGGGTGATAAGAATAAAATTAATGATAGTTTTGAACTCATTGCATTAATGGATTTGCGAGCTGAACCTGTATTAGTTATTTCTGCTATTTGTAAATCAGTAAAAGAAGAACATTATCCGTACTCCTGTAATGTACTATTTAACGAAGTTCCTGTGCCTCTGGTGGGTGAAAAGTCATTAGATCTCTATATTTATCAACAGATGAAATCTAATCCTACGCAAGATCTGACACAATCAAATATGTTGTCAGCCTATTTTGGGGATGCATATAAATTAGTTGATAAACCTGTTTATCTGGAGTCAGGAAGTTACCCTGGGCTTGCGACAGGGAAAATGACACTATTTGTTGAAATGGGTAGTAGAAAACTACGTCTCAGTGGTAATAATAGTTTGTCGATTGGGAAAGAGATTATTAGATCTGTAGCATGTGATATTGATCTTAAAAGTAAATCTAGTGAAGCAGGAAAGGTTAATATTTCACTCGCTGATGGCGCTAAAGAAAATAATGGAAAAATAACAGTTTCTGTCGCGGTGACTATCAATGATAATAGTTATGCATCAGGTGACTATTTTTATATTATGTTTAATTCTAGTCAGAGTGGTTATCCTGAGTTGAATGTTAATTTTTCTGAATGGGGACAAAAACAAGGTAATGTTTATCATTTTACTAAAGAAATGGAAGTGCCTCTGTCTGGATTACAAGAAGCTAAAGTATTTAGTTCCGAACTTAATAAATCGGGTGGTAAGCTTGTTGCTTCTGGAGAGGGAACGCCAAAAGTGGATATTGACCATTCAGGTTATCGGGAGGCTGATTTCTGTTTATGGCATACTAACGGGGGGAGCGATAGTCTGTTACATTCAGAACGCCAATTCCTCAATGGAAAGAGTATTATTTCTACTGTAAAACTTGATCTCGATGAAATAAATGGTAATGATTCGAGTGTATTTTTAAAATTAGGTTATAAGAAAGAGGGCGAAGATGCGGATTTAGGTTATGACTATTATGAAGTTAAAATAAGTAAAACTCCCTATCCTAATTTGCTGTTATCCTATGATAAAAAAACGCAAGCACAGTATCTGGATATTACTGAATTGCAATTTAAATATCGATCTATCAGATTAAATACCCTATTTGGTAAGGAGCTTATTGCGCGGGCTAACCATTCTATTGCTGATGTCCTGAATTGGGAGGCACAACATATTAAAGAGCCGCCTATTCCGGGGAGTAATGAACGTAATGATTCTGTGCTTAACGGGGCAAATAGTATTTATTTCTGGGAGCTTTTCTTCCATGTACCTTATTTAGTTGCGTATCAACTCAATGCTTCACAACAATATCAGGATGCCCAAAATTGGTTGCACTATATTTTTAACCCAGGAGTAAAAAATAAGGCTAATGGTAGTCCAAGCTATTGGAATTGCAGCCTGTTAGAGGTTTCTCAAGATAGCTCAGTACAATTAAAAGGATTACAAGATCCAGATGCGATAGCTTATGCAGATCCGGTACATTATAAGAAAGCCATATTTCAAATGTATGTGCAGAACTTGATTGATTTTGGTGATAGTTTTTATCGCTTTCTGACTAATGACGGACTTAATAATGCTAAATTACGCTATCTTCAAGCACAGCAATTACTTGGCCCCAGACCCGATTTTGATTTAGTGAGTCATTGGCTACCGATTGAATTGGCAGATGTCACCTCTTCAAAGAATAATAAATTACGCGAATTTGAGAGTAATATTGATCCTGATATATTAATTGATCTTCCGGCGACTAAAGTCAGTGCTCATACGGCGGTGGATAATGCGATATTCAGAGTGCCTTTGAACAATGATTTACTGTGGTATTGGGATATTTTATCTAGCAGATTTTATAATTTGCGCCATAATTTAACTTTAGATGGTAAACCTTTGTCGTTACCATTATATGCAACACCTGTTGATCCAAAAAATTTGCTCGCTTTACTGGCAAACGGTGGATCATTATTGGCAGCAGGTAGTACCGGTATTTTGAATATACCGCCTTATCGTTTCCGGGCATTATTACCCAGTGTTTATCATGCAGTAGATACATTAAGTCATTTTGGTGATTTACTCTTGAGTGCGCATGAACGTAAAGATCGTGCGGAACAGGAAGAGTTGAATCAATTACATTTAAAAGAGTTAGCTATTTTCACCATTTCATTGCAGAAAGATGCTGTCGCAATTGCTGAAAAAGGGAAAGAGGCATTATTAAAAAGTCGGCAGACAATACAACAGCGGATTGATCATTATAAGGCGCTTTATGATGAAAACATTTCTACAGATGAAACCAATGCACTGAATTTACAAGGTACGGCAAAAATTATTTCTTCTGTTGAAGAAGGAATGTTAACCGCCGCTGGTGCCGCCTCGCTGATACCTAGCATTGCGGGAACATCATTTGGTGGACAACGATGGCATATGCCGCTTGTTTGTTCTGCGGGTATTACACGTACTGCATCATCAATCATGCAAATGGCGAGTGATACATTGAGTATTAAAGCGGGTTATAACCGGCGACGTGAAGAGTGGGAAATTCAATATAAACAGGCGGAAAGTGAGCTGGAAATGTTGAAAAAACAGATTGAACAGCAAGAGGCACAAATCTCCGCTGCGAATACAACATTACAACAATCTCAGGCTCAACTGCAAAAAGAGCAGGATATGTATCAGTTTTTTACTGTGACCAGGGTAACGAAATCTTCGCTTTATCAATGGCTGAATGATCAGATGATGTCATTATATCGTCAGGCTTACGATGCGGTGCTTTCGCTATGTTTAAATGCACAGGCATGCTGGCAATATGAAATGGGGGATTTTGCCACCCAATTTATTGTGCAAAATGGTTGGGATGATAACCATAATGGTTTATTGGTAGGAGAAAAGATTAAACTGAATTTACTGAAAATGGAATCGGCTTATTTGAATCGTAATGAACGTCGTTTAGAGTTAACTAAAACGATCTCGTTAAAAAATCTATTATCTGGTACGAAAAAATGGCAAGATATTCAATCTGAACTTAAAACTGGTGAAGGAATTACATTTATACTGAATGAAAAATTATTTGATCAAGATTATGCCGGGCATTATTTACGCCAGATCACTTCTGTATCGGTCACGCTGCCGACATTAATGGGTCCTTATCAGGATATTAAAGCGACTTTAACTCAAACGAAAAGTTATACATTGAAAACACCGGATATTAATGGTGTGAAATATTTACTTTTAAATAAGGAAGGCGATAATAAACAAATTGTCACGAATTTGAGAGCCAGCCAACAAATCGCACTTTCATCAGGTATTAATGATAGCGGTACATTTAATCTTAATTTTGGTGATGATCGCTATTTACCTTTTGAAGGAACGGGAGCGGTTTCTGACTGGAAACTCATTTTCCCATCAGCGGCAACAGACAGTATACAGCGAGATATTCTGGATAATTTGTCAGATATTATTTTGCATGTACGTTATACCGCGAAGGATGGCGGTGAGGCATTTGCCGGTCAGGTAAGAGAACTACTTAAATAATACATTTATTTATTGTTGTTTTTGTATCTATACCCTATGGATTTCAAGATGCATCGCGGCGGCAAGGGAGCGAATCCCCGGGAGAAGGTTGTTTTGGCTCTTGATGTTAAACAACCGGCTATGGCAGGTATGGAAAAGCTTAGCCGTGACTTGAAATTGTTGTTCCTAGAATCATAAAAATCTTGTGGTAGTGTCATAAAGTGATACTATAGACTCATGAACAAACGACATTACAAAACGCTGTCAGATGTATTTACCCGACCTGTCAACAGTTCTATAAAGTGGTCTGATATTGAGGCACTTTTTATTGCATTAGGAGCGGAGATACATGAAAGAGAAGGTTCGAGGGTTGCAGTGCTATTGAAAAATCAAAAACGGATTTTTCACCGGCCTCACCCACGACCAACTACTGACAAAGGGGCTGTTAACTCTATTAGGATATGGTTGGATAGCTTAGGAATTAGGCCATGATGAACAATACGTTAAAAATTGACGGCCATGTGGCTGTTATCGCTTTTGATCCAGAAATCGAGATGTTTCGTGGTGAATTTGTTGGGTTGAATGGTGGCGCAGACTTTTACGCCTATAGCGTCGATGAGTTGAAGAAAGAAGGAACTAAATCTTTGGCGATCTTCTTTGAAGAGTGTCAAAAAGATGGTATAGAACCTTACAAATTGTATAGCGGCAAAGTAACCACGCGTTTGTCACCAGAGCGTCATCGGACGCTTGCTATCACTGCACAATCTACTAATCAATCTATCAATGAACTGCTTAATGAGGGTGTTGATTTGGTCATTGAAAAGCATTCTTGAGGATTATAGGCCGCCATTTAGCGGCCTAGCCTCTTGATCTAAAAGTCAGGATTTTTTGCAATCAAATTAACTGCTGCTTTTCTCGGCCAAAATAAACATTCCAAACGGATGAATTTCCAGATAGTAATTATCGCCAACATCGGGTTGCAATTGGGTGGCGTTAATCTGTAATAGCAGCGTTTGCCCTTGCCAATCTACGGTGACTTCATATTGTGGCCCCATGTAAGCCACATGGCTAATGGTGCAGCGTTGGCTGATATTTCCATTACGGCTCAGGGTGATAGCTTCCGGTCTGACGCCTACCGTTACCGATTGCCGGTTGGTGGTGAAGTTGGCTGGTCGTGGCAGGCGATATTGGAAAATCTCAACATAATCAGTACCTAAAGTCGCCGGGAAGATATTGGCATCTCCCATAAAACTTGCCATAAACTCAGACGCCGGTTGGCGATAGAGTGTTTGTGGCGTGCCAATTTGCATGATTTTACCTTTATTCATCACCAGTACCGCATCGGAAACGGCAAATGCCTCACTTTGATCATGAGTAACATATAGCGAGGTGATATTAAATTGCTGCTGCAATTCGCGGATTTTCTCGCGCATACTGCGGCGCAGATTGGCATCGAGGTTACTCAGTGGTTCATCGAAAAGTAACACTTTAGGCTTGAGGATCAGTGCACGAGCGAGAGCAACACGCTGTTGTTGACCACCGGAGATTTGGTCTACGTAACGATCTTCAAAGCCGCCTAAATCCACCAGCTCCAGCGCCTCTTTAACCCGTTCGCGTATTTCTGCTTTAGGCCGCCCTAGCATTTTCAGCCCGTAGCCAATATTTTCCCCCAGTGACATATGCGGGAATAGGGCATAGGACTGAAATACCATGCAGATGTCCCGTTGCTGAATAGAGCGATCTGTGACGTCTTCACCGTCAATGAAAATTTTACCTGTGCCAGGTTTCTCCAGCCCGGCAACCAGACGTAATACGGTGGTTTTTCCGCAGCCGGATGGCCCTAACAGCGTGACCATATGTCCCTGCGGAATAGAGAGCTCCAGATTATCGATCACGGTGTTGCTACCGAACCGTTTGGTTACATTTTTCAGTTCGACAAAATTTTGTTGTGTCATGTCGTCACTCCGTGATTACTGTGTATTTTTGGCTTTGGAACGAGAGATCCGCGCTTCGCCAATCAGGTAGTCAAATAAGAAAATAATGGCTAGCATCACCACAATCAGGATCGAGCCATAAGCGATAGCCACTCCGTATTCACCATCTTCCACTCGATTCAGAATATAAGAGGTTGCTACGCGGGTGTCGGGTGTGACCAGGAAGACAATCGCGCTGACGGTGGTAATCGCACGCACGAAGCTGTAGATCAGGGCAGATAAAATCGCCGGGCGCAGTAAGGGTAACAGAACATGGAAGATGGTTTTCATCGATCCGGCGCGCAGGCTGAGTGAAGCTTCATCTAGTGATTTATCAATTTGTCCAAGACCGGCAATCCCTGCCCTGATACCTACCGGCACATTGCGCATGGTCATGGAGATAATGACGATTGCCGCCGTTCCGGTGAGATAAAAAGGTGAATCGTTGAAGGCTAGAATGTAGGAAACCCCAGCGACGGTACCCGGTACGGCAAAGCACAGCATAGTGGTGAATTCGATGGTTTTTTTACCGCGAAATTCCTGGCGTACAACAATGTAAGCAATCAACAGACCGAGGATGGCGGTAATGGGGGCCGCGATACCGGCGTAGAGTAGGGTATCCAGTAATGATGGCCATGCGCCATCGTGTATACCTTGACCGAACAGTTTGATGAAGTTATCTAAGGTCAGGGTGTAATCCACTCCCCAGTTGACGGTGAAACTGCCGTAGAAGATGCTGCCGTATAACAAGATGTTGAACACAACCCAGATAAATAGGATGGCACAGACTCCCCAAACCAGTGACGTTGGCAACGGTTGTACATCACCACGGTAGGATTTGCCGGAAACCGTGACGTAGGAACGTTTACCAATCCACAGATATTGCACGCAGAAGATCAGCAGCGAGAAAACCAGCAGCGAAGCGCCGAGAGTACTGGCGGCTTGATAGTCGAGTTGAGAACCGGTGATATAGAAATAGATCTGGGTCGCCAGTACGTCAAAGCTACCGCCCAGTACCAATGGATTACTGAAATCTGCCAGCGACTGGACAATGACAATCAAGAAAGCGTTCGCCAGTGCCGGTTTCAACAGCGGGATAAAAACATTGAAGAACGTCTGATAGCGATTGGCGCGCAGAGTATAAGCCGCTTCTTCCAATGAAGGATGGATGGTTTTGATAGCGCCATCAAGGATCATAAAGGCCATTGGCGTGAAAGCCAGAACTTGCGCCAGCCAGATGCCGGTAAAGCCATACAGCCAGTGGGTGTTGGTTAGGCCAAACCAGGTTGCCATAAATTCAGTGATATAGCCGGAACGGCCCATCATCAGGGTGACGCCTAAACCGACAACAAACGGTGGTGTGACGATGGGTAAGATGGAGAATACCCGGCCAATCATGGCGGAGCGGCGGGCGATGCGAGCGGTATAAATTGCCAGTACCAGCCCGAAGAAGGTGCAACCTGCGCCAACCGCCAGCGAGAGTAGAACAGAGTTGATGATAACCTGAATAATATGTGCTTGCCCCAGGATCGATATAAAAGCAAATGGGGCAAACTGACCGGTATCATCCGTAAACATCGGAATAAAGATGGCAATACTCGGATAAAGGATAAATAGGCCGATGAGGGCAATAACCGCGACTAATGAACCGATAACAAAACTGTCACCACCTAGCCATTCAAGGCGAGACAGGGCCAGAGTAATCATCGCGCCCAGTGAGATAAACAGGAAAATCGTCGAGTAGCCCAGCCCACGACCGATAATGGTTGCGCTAATAACCACAAAGAGAGCGCATAATAAGGCATAACCAGCGTCAAAATAGTGGCGTCGATGTTGATTGCGGTTTGCTGGTGTGAGTGGGCGTAGTAGCAGTGCTGAGGGTAACAGGAACCACAGTAAGCTGATGTTTAATCCGCTCCAGCCGTAGGCGGCGAGCAGTTCATCTTGAGTAGATTCAAAAAGGCCGTAGTCCAGGCTCCATGATGGCAAAAGCGCGAAGGCCAGCCACATCAGCGCAATCCACCAGAACACGGCATCCTGCTTTTGTCTGAATGCGTGAGACATAATTTCCTTCCATTTTATTATTGTGTGGTAGCAGCAGTAAGCAGCTATCCATTGGTGCGGGAACATAAGGCAGCCTGACGGATAGCTTCTAAGGGCGGAAGTGAGCCGCCTTTGACTGACTTTATTTAGCCATTTTCACTTCTGTCACCCATTTGGTAATTAACGCTTTGCGTACATCACTGGCACCATATTTATCCATGTCGTAATTGATCAGTTTCAGATTGGATAATTTAAGTGCCAAAGGAGAAGCTTTCGCCTTAGTATTGGTCAGGATCTGATAGGCTTTCCCTTTCTTCCAACTCAATTCCTGAGCTTCTTTGGATAACACCCAATCAACAAACAGTTTGGCGTTGTCCATATTGCGGGCATTTTTGATGATACTTACGCCGCCGATTTCGTAACCGGTGCTTTCACATGGTGCGATAAGTTTCAGTGGTGCGCTATGTTCTACTTCCAATGAGTAATCATGCAGGAAACCGATACCAATCGCAGATTCGCCACGGGCGGCATTTCGTGCTGGCGCAATGCCGGATTTGGTGTACTGAGAAATATTGGCGTTTAGTTTTTTCAGATAATCAAATGCCTGATCTTTGCCCCATAACTGAACAAAGGTTGCCAACGCGGTGTAAGCGGTGCCTGAACTTTGAGGATCGGCAATCTGAATTTCGCCTTTATATATCGGTTTGGTGAGATCTTTCCAACAGGTTGGAATCGGCAGATTTTTCTCTTTTAGACGTTCAGTGTTGACGCCATAGCCAAGAATACCGACGTAAACGGCGGAGCTGTAGTTGCCTTTGCGTTTAGCCGGGTCGCGGAACTGCGGCATGATTTGTGTCAGATTAGGGGATTTATAAGGTTCCAGCAGATCCATCTCTCCCGCTTGAGATTGTGGGTCCAGAGTCCCGCCGTACCAGACATCTGCTTGTGGATTGCGTTTTTCGGCTTCAATTTTTGCCAGAGTACTGCCTGAACCATTACGGACAAAAGTGGTTTTTACATTATATTTTTCACCGAATGCTCTGGTTTCAGTTTCACACAAGGCGTTAGTCGCGCTGCAATAAACGATCAAACGTCCGGTGGCCTGAGCACTGTTGGTAAATGCAGCAACGGCCAGACCGGCTGCGATAAGTGTAGAGAGAGGCTTCAGTTTCATTATTTTATCCTTAGTATTCAAAACTGCTTATTATTGGAAAGTCGCGAGGCTACCCATGTTCCCTTTTACCAACGTCTGCCATTAACAGTGGCATCAACAGCAAACCCATCATGGCGGCTGCGGCGGTGAGCAGGGCAAACATCCCAGACCAGCCGTAGTAGGCAACCACCTGACTTAGCGGCCAGCCTGCGATTGCTGCGCCCAAATAGGCGTACAATCCTAGATAACCCGTGACGGTGCCGGCAGCTTGTTTATGGCAATATTCTGTTGCTGCCAGCCCAATCAGCATTTGCGGGCCAAATACAAAAAAACCGATACTGAAAAAACAGACTGCCAACAGCGCGTAATGATGAATGGGAGTGAGCCACAATGCGGTGACAGCCATAAATAGCCCAAGAGCAAACAGGAGAATCATTGGGGCGCGTTGGCCGCGGAACAGTAAATCGGATCCCCAACCGGAAAACAGAGCACCGGTTAAACCACCGAGTTCAAACAGTGAGAGCGTCGCATTGGCACTGAGCAGATTGGCGCCATGTGTTTCTGACAACCACAGGTTTCCCCAATCGTTAATCGCCATTCTGATGAGATAGACCAGAATGTAGGAGAATCCTAGCAACCAGATAGTTTTGTTAGTTAAGATGGTATCCCGCAGTATCTGCATCATCGGCATGGGGTGCGATAGCTGTTCATGTCGAAGCTCCAGTGAATCCTGCCGCCATTGTCCCACACTGGGCAAACCGTGCTGTTGTGGGGTGCCACATAACTGATAGCAGAGCCAGATGCCTAATAAAATCCCGATAATTCCCGGCATCATCAGCGCTGTTTGCCAGCCGTAAGTTGTCGCCAGAAAAGCGGACAATATCGGGACGGTAATACCGACGATATTAATGGAGGTATTCCAGTATCCCCACCAGAAGCCGCGCTCATTGCGGGAGTACCAGTGTGTCAGCAATCTGGCGCAGGGGGGCCATCCCCAGCCCTGAAAGAAGCCGTTCAGTGTCCAGATGATCAGCAGTGCGGAAAATGATGAACAGAAAGCGAAGATAATGTTTAACACACCTGTCATCACTAATCCGGCCCCCATAAACCAGCGATAGCCGGTGCGATCATGAAATACGCCGGAAATAAATTTTGAGCTGCCGTAAGCCAGATAGAACAGAGTGGTTATCCAGCCAATATGCCCTTTATCCAATCCCAGTTCCAATTGCATAACCGGCATGACAAAGTTGAAGCTTTTTCGCGTCAGATAAAATGCGGCATAGCCAATGATCATGGAAATCAGCAAACGATTGCGCCGGCGGCGATAGTGTTGTGAAATTTGTTTCTGGCTGGTGGCTTGCATACCCGGCTCCTCTATGAAAAAGAAATATAAAGAAACGTTGATGAAAATGGATGGGATAAGGTTTTAGGCAACTAGGAATCATTCTTAGTTATGCCTGATTTTCATCAGAATGTGTGGGCAGCTTAACAATTATACGCGTTCCGTTATCATTGCTTAACTGCCAATCTCCACCTAACGCACGGATACGTTCTTCAATACCCTGGAGGCCAAATCCGCCTTTTCTTTTATCTTCTGTCATGCCGATGCCGTTATCACTGATTCTGAGTTCAATCACATCCCGGTGCTGTCGCAGAATGATAGCGATTCGAGTCGCTTTGGCATGTTTGCTGATATTGTTCAGTAACTCCTGAACCAGACGGTAAAGGGTAAAAACCACGGTTTCATTGGTTGGATTTTGAGGAAGCTGGTAATTCAACTGGCAATCAATATCTCGTTCTTTAAATGCCAATTCATGGATCAGATGGTGAAGTGCTTTTTCTAAGGACATCTCTTCCAGAACCGGCGGGCGCAATTGGCGTAATAATTGACGGGTGGATTGATGAATTTGTTGGGCCAGGTTATTGATCTGTTCTGCGATCGTTGCTGTTGCCGGGGTGGTGGCGGTACGTTTTATCAGCGTTGCCTGAATCTGAATGGCAGTAATATTCTGACCAATTTCATCATGTAACTCGCGGGCAATACTTTTACAAACGTCTTCTTCTGTGTGAACCAGTTTCTTCATCAGATTATGGCGGGCAGTTAACTCCTGCTCTAAGAGTTCACGGTAACGTTGTAAATTTTCAGCGAGCTGTTGTTGACGGCTGATGGCTATCCCCAGACCTATGCCTAATAAAGCCTGAATAGTCAGAAACATTTCCAGTTCGCCTAAATCGTTAAAAGCTCCACTGAATTGTCGAGCTGATGTGATCATTAGGCTCCCGAGTAAAGCCGCCAGTACGCCGCCTTGCCAGCCGTAACGGTAGGCCATAAAGACATTAGGGATAAATATGAGAATCACCCAAAGATTCTCAATTTCTGGTGACATAAAGATCTGGGCGCTCAATCCTAGCAAGCAGAATAGACAACACCACATCAACAACGAAGGGCGTAACTGCGGATCAGGGTCACTGGGTTGCAGCATATTTTTTAGATGTTGCTGACGTAGATATTCATAGATCAGATAAACAAAAGGTGACAATAAAACGCCACCGGTTAACGAAGTGAGAAACAGGTGGCTGGCACCGGCAGTCAGCGTAAATCCCAGACAAACAGCCTGCAATACGCTATTGGCGGCGACGCCAGCCAGCAGAATTGAGAGCCGTTGCCAATACAGGGGATAGCGCCACCAGAATTGTTGCACCATAAGTATGGGTATTAGGCTGAGAAAGGGGGATAACAGAATGATATTGTGAGTAATAAGTTGTTCGCTGCCAAGCCATAGCAAAATGATAATCTCAGTGGCTAACAAGGTGGGTAAGTAACGACGCCCCAGTAGGATAAACAGCGCTAGCCGCAACCCTTGTGGCAGAAGTAGTGCAGCTTGTTGCCCATTGTCATTCAGGTAGAAGCTGATGGTCCACAGAGCAAGCCAGCTCAGCGAATAAAAAATCAGCAGAAACAGTGATAACAGGCCAAATCGTGATCCTCTGTTCATGGATTCCCCATTAGAATCTGGTGTTGCAGAGCGTAATGGACCAGATCAATGGTGCTATCACACTGGAGTTTGCTGAGAATATTGGCACGATGCACATGAACCGTTTTATGACTGAGATAGAGTTGTTCTGCAATAGTTTTAACATTGATACCATTGATCAGGAGATCAAATATTTCCCGTTCTCTGGGGGTCAGAACTTGCAGTGCTGTAACTTTCTGTGATGTTTGACGCAGTGCCTTTAATGCATCGGCACACAAATAGCAACCGCCTTGATGTACGGAGCGCACTGCCTGTACTAATTCTTCCGGGCCACATCGTTTGGTGAGATAGCCACAGGCACCGGCATCCAGTGCACTTTGGACAAATGCTGTGGTGTCATAAATGCTGAGAATAATAGTGCGAAAATCAGGCCGCTTTTGCCGTAACCGAGTGAGCAGATGTAAACCACTTTCATCTGGCATAGCGATATCCATCACGGCAACGTCAATCGGGTTTCTGAGTAAACCCGACCAGGCTTCGCTAGCACTGGCGTATTGACCGGCAATTTCAAGATCACTTTCAAGCGTGAGTAATTGGGCAAAACCGGAACGGACGACTACGTGGTCGTCAATAAGTGCAATTCTAATCATAAGTTTTAGTTAATGGGTAATGGTAAATACAATAAGTTGCATGATGTGCAGGAAAAGGCAGGTTGTGCAAATTAATCAACTAAATCTGTAAGAAAGCTAACAAATTTAGGGCGTTGTCGGATGACTAAGTAGATGGAGGGAAAGGATTGTTTGTTAACTATGCGTTTATCTATCAGTGTAGTTTTAAAAGCTGGAAAAGAGGCCAGGCTAACCACGAAAAAACAGGTAAAAACTTTAATCATCAAAAGTAAAAAGAATTGATTAAGGATTTTTAAAAGCGGGTAAAAAGTCCGATGTCATGCTGACATTGGAAGAGAAAACATCAGAAAAAACAGGTTTTAAATTGATTAAATAAGGTGAAAAAAATGACAGTATTAACCGCATTAAACCAACTTGCTTAAATAAAAGATTTTGCCTGACTGCAACAAGTTTACGAAAAATCAGAGACTATAATTGTAGAAAACCGAGAAGCATCCCCGAAAAAGCAAGAGTATTTAACAGCATTAAAAATGATTAAAGAAATGAGCATTAACTTTAATACCGTTAACTCTCTGCTATCCTCATTAGTTTTAAACCTAAAAAATCAGATATAGAAAAAGGAGAAACGAGAAACGAGAAAACCTAAATATCAGTTTAATGAAAACAAGGAGGTTAAATACGATTCAGAAAATATAAAAACCATTAAACCTACCACAATTAATCAATAAAAATCACTTATTAAGCAGATTTACAATTAAAAAAACAGCCTGTAAGAATGAAAACCACAGCTCAAGTTTTCACATTTTTAATATTATTTTTTTACTTACATTTCCCTTTTACCGGTGATTAATCAATTAAGGATTAAAAAATAGGTAGTACACTGATGCCAACTTTTTAAAAGGCATATACCCATCATCTTTCAAGTTGCCTCTTTGTTGGCTGCACTCGTTCACCCCGGTCACATAGTTATCTATGCTCCCGGGGATTCTCTCCCTTGCCGTCGCGATGCATCTTGAAATCCATAGGGTATAGAGTGACTAAAAACAACCTATTCTCCGCTATGTTTAATCCATTTATCGGTAAATCGGTAATACTATCCTCCACTTATTTTACATTTACCTAACCAGCCATGACTATTTAAAAAGACAAACAGGGAGAGATTAAATATTTCACTCAACAGACTGATTTAACACAACGAATCAAAATTTTCAGTAGTGTGATTAATGACATTTAGTCGAAATTCACTAACCATTAACCGAGGGTTGAAAAGCAATAATCACGTAAAATAACATTAATAAAATAAACTGACATTCAAATATTTTCTCACTATCATTTTACGAAGCAATCAATAAAAATGCGATTAAAGAAGAGATAAAACGATTAATTTAGCTGGATTTAAACGCTAAAAAGGCGTTATCCTAAAAAACATTAATGGTATCTCTATACTAGAAAACTATTTATTAGTGATTTAATAAAGAAAAAACAAAGGGTGATGTTCTATAAAAACCCACAGAATTGTCAGTAAAACAATGTTGGTAAAAAAATGTCGGTAAAACAGTGTCAGTAAAAATAAATCGGATATGATTAATGTTCGTTTAAACGTAAAACCACGATATACCCGTCATCTTTCAAGTTGCCTCTTTGTTGGCTGCACTCGTTCACCCCGGTCACATAGTTATCTATGCTCCCGGGGACTCTCTCCCTTGCCGTCGCGATGCATCTTGAAATCCATAGGGTATATATCATAATTTTTAAATTTAACAAAAAGCATATATCCAAAAGATAAAAAACAGTTAAAACCAGATACCGATTAAAATCATAGGTTAAAAAAATAACTTTTAATCACAGTTTAAAACCTGCTCCGGTTTTATGGGTATTTCAATTAAAGGCTTTAGCATTTGATAGTTATGACCGTACCTTTAATCGACAAGCGCCAGTCGGGCAACCACAATTAACAAGATGCCCCTCCAGCGCGACAGGTATTCCTTGTATATTGAACAAGTTAGAACCTTCCGCAATCGCGCCGGTTTGTTTACAGGCGGGACAAAATACCGAGTCACCTTTACAGGCAACCGATAGGTGTTGGTTTACCAAATCGGAACCCTTTAAAACCTCGCCTCCGGTTGTTGTGGTATCACCTTTAAGGATAATTTTTTTACTTTCCACTACACTGCGCATTATTTACTCCGCTATATTTTCCGTTTCTCGTATTAAATGCCAGAGGGTTGTGCCCGGTTCTGCACCTTCAACATCAAAAGCCATTGTCCCCTGAGCAAAGAAGTACTGTTTGTCAGGCAGGCTGTCGGTTTGCCAGATCCCGCTGACCAGTGCCGGATGGTCACCTCTCAAAGGAGTCACTTGCAGCGGACCTCGGTCATAACGGGCATACCAAGCCAGTGTGGAAATATCATCAAAATGACCTTCACCATAAAAGTGCAGGGAATGGCCTTCACGGGGAATGACTCGTATTGGGCGTATCAGTTGGTTAATAGCAAAATAACTCTCCGGGACACTGCCCGGCAGTGGCGTTAAGTCCGGGTATTGACCGGCCCGGATCATCAGACCATTGGAATAAGAACTAATCACCACATCCGGGTAGCGGCGCAGCACATGACGTATCCAGTATTCCCCACCCAGTCGGTTTACAAAACGTTTGGACAGCAGGGTGATCCAGTTAATGCCCCGGATGGAGTGTTCATACTGTAATTTAGCTGTATGAACCGCGGAGTTCACTTGCAAGGAAGGGTAACGTTGTGCCAGTTGGTACTCTAAAGGAAAGTAGTCATAGAAGTCGTTGGGTAAGGCCAAGCAGTAACCACAGTCTCCACTGTCGGGTTCGAGTTGGTCACACAGAAAGTCCAGCCAGGCCATAAAACGAGCCATGCCGTCTTGTTCTTTCAAATAATCCCAGGGCAGCACCAGACTCAGGTAGGAGCTATCATCGTCACCATTAGCTTCCCGAGAATCCAGGTAACGCATCAGATAACGAGGCGCGTCATCTTCATTTTTAGCATCACTGACGACCCAACCAGAAAACTGGTTTTTTTTCTGGCTAAGAATGCCTTCTTCCACTTTGGCAATATTTTCTGGGGAATATTTTTTTAACCCTTTAAATTCATGACGGTGAAAACGCAGGTAAGTACCAAACTCCTCCCGAAAACGCTGGTAGCAGGCCAGAATGCGCTGTTTTTTCTCCTGAGTGTAGCCTTGTTTAAAAAACAGGGTGATAGAAATCCCCAGACGGGAAACGGTCAGCCCATCGCCATTTAGGAAAGTAAACGCGGCCAGTTGTGATCTCAACTGGGCAAAGTTATCTACAGTTTCCATCATTTTCTCCATGAACTATGAGGCAGTGGATAATCTGTTATTCCCACATACTTGCCGCTTCCCGTACCAGATGCCAGAGGGTTGTGCCCGGTTCTGCACCTTCAACATCAAAAGACATCGCACCCTGAGCAAAGAAATACTGCCTGCCCGGCAGGCTGTCGGTTTGCCAGATCCCGCTGACCAGTGCCGGATGATCACCTCTCAAAGGGGTCACTTGCAGCGGTCCCCGGTCATAACGGGCATACCAGGCCAGGGTAGAAGTTGAATTAAAATGACCTTCACCATAGAAGTGTAATGAATGGCCTTCACGGGGTATCACCCGTATTGGGCGTATCAGTTGGTTAATGGCAAAATAACTCTCCGGGACACTGCCCGGTAGTGGCGTTAAATCCGGGTATTGACCGGCCCGGATAATCAGGCCATTGGAATAAGAACTAATCACCACATCCCGGTAGGGGCGCAGCACCTGACGTATCCAGAATTCTCCACCCAGTCGGTTTACAAATCGTTTGGACAGCAGGGTGATCCAGTTAATGCCCCGGATGGAATGTCCATACTGTAATTTAGCTGTGAACACTGCGGAGTTAACTTGCAAGGAAGGGTAACGTTGCGCCAGTTGATACTCTAAAGGAAAGTAGTCATAGAAGTCATTGGGTAAGACCAGACAGTAGCCACAGTCACCACTGTCCGGTTCGAGTTGTTCACACAGAAACTCCAGCCAGGCCATAAAACGAGCCATGCCCTCTTGTTCTTTCAGATAATTCCAAGGAAGTGTCAGGCTTAGGTAAGAACTGCCGTTATCACCGCTTATTTCCCGGGAATCCAGATAACGCATCAGATAATTAGGTGCCTCATCTTCATTTTTGGCATCACTGACCACCCAACCACAAGGCTGGTTTTTTTTCTGGCTAAGAATGCCTTCTTCCACTTTGGCAATATTTTCTGGGGAATATTTTTTTAACCCTTTAAATTCATGACGGTGAAAACGCAGGTGAGTACCGAACTCCTCCCGAAAGCGCCGGTAACAGGCCAGAATGCGCTGTTTTTTCTCCTGAGTGTAACCTTGTTTAAAAAACAGGGTAATCGAGAGACCCAGACGAGAAACAGTCAGCCCATCGCCATTGAGGAAAGTAAACGCGGTCAGTTGTGATTTCAACTGGGCAAAGTAATCTACAGTTTCCATATTTTCTCTCCGTTAATTATGAAGCGGTGGCGAATGTCACACTCGCCAATATTGCCAGAACGGCAGCCAACGCAGCGGCGCTTACCGCAGCAGCAGCGGCTAAAATTTCCACCAGTGCAATCAGCGCAGCAGCGACGGCAAGGGTGACCAGGATAACAACGGCAACACCGGCAATAATCACCACCATTTCCAACATGCCTTCACCCACCTCTTTCAATATCTGCATCCAGCTAATGTTTTTAAGCTCTTCCAGGGTGATGTCTGAACCCTGTTGCACAGTCTGCCATCGGGCTTTTATCTCACTCTCCGTCCAGGTCACGATTTTTCCCGTTTGTTCACTGACCCAGGAAAAAGCGTAGCTGACTTGATGAGTGACCGGATCAATAATCTCTTCACACACCCACTTCCCAGCTTGATTTAACCAGGTACCAAACTGGGCAAGGAGCTCCCGGGTACTGTCGCGGACATAATTCAGCCCATTTTCAGCCAGACCCGCCACCTCCTGCCCGAGGACAACCCAGTCTTCATAGCTGGGTAAGAAAGACCAACGGGAAGTGCTGAGAAGCGGTGGATTTTTTGTCAGGGGTTGCGGAATGGTCCCCGGCACACCCTCTGCGGGAGGAGCGGGTAAAACTTCATCATCAGGAGGCGAGCCGGGCGGCAGCGGGGCCAGTGGAATGGGATTTTTATAGTGCTGGGAACCGGGTTGATAATGTTTTCGCCACGCCTCATCGTACTGCTTTTGCTCCTCAGTGCGATTATCCGTGACACGCATCACACCAAAGCGATCTTCTGTCGCAATCTGGATGTAATCAGCTTGTTGTGCCTGAGTTAGGTCATCGCCCGGAAATTTCACCTCAATCAACATTTTTAGATTATCAGTGTGCACAGAACCATCGAAGTAGGTGGCACTTCTGCCCGGCCAACGGATAGCTTCATCTTTAACCAGAATAATATCGGGCCGACGGATACCAACAATTCCAAATTTCTCCATGTCTTCGGCAGAAGGCCGGGCAAACGGATTACTGGATTGCGGTAAATTATCACCATAACGTTGTTTAGAGATTTGACTAGTGGCTAGCATGGGTAAGGGCGCAGCCTCTTCTCTGATAGCAAACACCACTTCTGCTTTATAGGGCCACAGGAAGTCATGCTTAAGCTCCTCAACCTTAATCAACCCACTCATAATGACTTGATTAAGAAAGCGAATAGCGCCCAGTTTGGTCATAATCATTGCCGGCAGACGCAGAGCGTATTCGGCTTTTCTCGCCAGATAACAGGGATCTTCATCGGCGGGAAAGACCCCTATTTCCATCGTACAGGTGATTGATGTGACAGCCGGGCACATCTTGCCGTTGTTGGATATTGCCATACTTATTTCTCCGTAAATTCCATAACATGCTCTACCGGTGTGTTATCACTGGCCTGATATAAGGTTTGCTTCGGTTTAGGTGGGTTTTCTGGTGAACGCAGTTGCAGATTTTCTTCTGCCGCACTCTGCACCATCACCGTTCTGCCCAGCGCGTCAGTTTTACCCGGGATAATCTGACCCTCGCCAGTGGTGATGGTGTAGGGGACATTCACCAGCGGCTTATCGCTGTGCTCACTGAGCAGGGTATAGCGGGCGGAGTAGTCAAACAGCGCACCGGCGGATTTCTTGCCGGTGATATGGTCGGTCATGGTGATGCTGACCCCTTCGATACGGATATTGCCCATCGGGTCAATAACTATCTGTCCGCCTGCGTTCCCAATGGTGATTTGCCCGCTTTCAGAGTGCACCGTGATATGTTTACCCACGGTAATTTGCTGGTTATCGGCGATGTTTAATTGATGGCTTTTACCAATGGAAAGGGCTTGCTGACCTTTAATGGTCACCGTTTGATTTTGACCGACTTCAAGCGTCTGGCCGCCCTGCACGGCTTCATCATCATCGTTTTTAATTATCGCCGTGCGGTTATGCGCTACTTCTGTTTGCTGGTCATGGCCTATCTGCGTGGTTTTATCCCGGAGAATCTGCGTTTTCATATCCCGCTGAGCATGAATAAACACTTCCTCGCTTCCTTTATTATCCTCAAAGCGCAGTTCATTAAATCCCTCTCCTCCGTGAGTCCGGGTTTTAAAGGTGGTACGGGTTTTCTCCGCCGGTAAATCAAGAGGCGGACGGTTGAGGCCGTTATAGGTACACCCCGTCACAATCGGGCGGTCGATATCGCCGTTGAGATAGCTGACGATCACCTCCTGCCCGACGCGCGGTATCGCCATAAAACCGAAACCGTTGCCGTTCCAGCCTTGTGCCACCCGGACCCAACAAGACGCGTTGTCGTCCGCTTTATCGTAGCGGTTCCAGTGGAAATGGATCCGTATCGCGCCGTGTTCGTTAACATAAATCTCTTCGCTTCCCACCCCGACCACCGTGGCGACTTCATCACCGTCCGCCAGCGGTTTGTAGCGGTAAGGCGGCCGCCAGTCCTGGTTTCCGGGAATAAAGGCGACCTCGTTGGTCAATGTGGTCCCTTCACCCCCGTCGTCTGATGCGACAGGTTGCCACCCATGATGCGTGACAGAGATTAACTGCCAGCGGGCGTTCATGGCTTCTATGGGATGGGATTGCAGGGTAAAAATCTTGCCCGGCCGAAGCCGGATACAGTTGGTTTTGGCGGTACCGACTTTACTGTAGTTTCGTAACTGTTCCAGCCGCAATTGGGTAAAAGGTTTTCCTTCCTCGTCCCACTGGAAACGCCCGTAACTTTCAAACACCGAATGGTGCCCGCTATCGTCGGATTGCTTCTGATGCTCAAGCGAATATTTGGGGTTAAGAAAGTTATGATCTTTCTGGACCGTGCCATTCGAGCACAGGTATTCGCCATAACTCCACTGGTACGCCGTGGTATCGGTCTCGTCCGTTTCAGGATGCGTATTGTAAGTCAGAGCGATATCCGCCTGCATGCCCAGATGGCAATCACAGAACAACGTCTGTTCTTCCTCAAACCAGAAGATAATGCCCTCTTCCGCCGCCAGCCGGCACCAGAAATCATAGGCGGATTCGCGTTTTTGCGTGGTGTATTCCCGTTCGGCATGGCGTTTATAGAGCGTATCGCGGGCAAAGAAAATATAATGCTCTTTAAGCAAGATCGTTAAGATTTCCGGTACAGACTTCCGATGGAAAATACGGCTATCCTGATTGAGCGTCATCAGCCACATTTTGGGGCGGACAGTGAAAATATAAAAAGTGCGACGGCCATCGGTATTACCCTGTTCAGCGCCGGTTATCATGCCATTAATGGTCCGTTCGGTGACGCCATTACGGGTAATAACCAATGATGCACTGTCACCCAGTTGTTCATTCAGGGGAATGTCATCACGTGAACTGACCACCTTTAACGTCAGGCGATAAAGCTGTGACAGCTCTTCCTGTAAAGTAAATTGCGCTACCTGAAAGGTGGTTTGGGGCAGTGCGCCAATTCGGCAGGTGAAAACTAATCCATCCATATTTGAAACCCTACATAATTGAACCATTATCCTGAAACGGGGATAACGCAAGAGGCTATTAAACGAGCCATGACATGCAGCTCTTTTAAATAGCGCCGGTCTGTTCCGCGGTAAAAAAATGACAGCGTAAAATAGCCATCATTTAATACGTGGCGTTAGAGAGAACAATAGACCGCGTCCAGCTGAGTAGGATGGAGTGGAGACAAATAACAGAGAATTTCGCTCTCTAAATATTATGACCACAAGATCACGATATTTATCATATGGACATAAAAAAATGTGATAAATATCACATAAAATGGCTCATTAATCGCTATCAATATATACCCATCATCTTTCAAGTTGCCTCTTTGTTGGCTGCATTCACTCACCCCGGTCACATAGTTTGCTATGCTCCCGGGGATTCGCTCCCTTGCCGTCGCGATGCAACTTGAAATCCATAGGGTATATCTCTGTTTTCACATAAAATTTAGCGCCCTGAAATTCCGTTTTCTGGGCGAGTGGTTTTATTCGTTCAGCATTTTTACATTAATAATCCTTT